>DAIMKE010000964.1:0-3282 GCA_036721875.1 Bradyrhizobium sp.
CGCGGCAGCCGCTCACCGGGATAATCGACGTCTCCGCTCAACCGTCAGCTCCTTGCGGATCGTGCAGCCGGCAGTGTCTAGCAATGAAATTCGGATGGTCGTTGGGGCTAACCGAGGCTGTTAAGAATAACGCCGATAACGGCTGGCGTCCTTTATCTGCCTAGGTTTTCTTGTCTTGACAGATATGCTCTCAGCCGGTGACGCTGCGGGCGGCCGAACGGGCAAAATTCAGGGCAGAGGCTCCGCGAGCCTGATGAACGGGATGCTCGCAATTCATCAGGTCTGGCTACAAGCGATGGCGATACAATGACCCTTCGGATCTCTGCAGTCGTTCCAACCAGGAACCGGCCGGATCATGCGGTCCCTTGCGCGGCCTCCATCTTGAGCAATCCCGGCGACGATTTCGAGCTTCTGGTCATCGACCAGAGCGACAACGACGCTACAGAACAGGCCCTTGCGGTTTATGCCAGCGATCCCCGCTTTCGGTACGTTCGCACGTCCAGCCGGGGCGCCTCGGCCGCTCGCAACGTGGGCGTCGAGCAAAGCACGGCGCCGATCATCGCATTCACCGACGACGACTGCCGCGTATCGACCGACTGGCTGCAGCAGATCTCTGCCCTCTTCGAGCGGGAGCCAGAGGCGGCCTTGGTGTTCGGGAAGGTCTCCATTCCCGACGAACTGAAGGGCAAAGGCTTTGCCGCCGACTTTGAACCGCACCAGCGTGCCTACCAACATAAGCTTCCCCCCGCGCACGTGGCCTGGGGAATAGGCGCGAACATGAGTGCGCGGCGGTCCCTGTTCGAGCGCCTGGGCACTTTCGACCCCCTGTTGGGACCTGGCTCACCTTTCCGCGCCGGCGAGGAATCCGACCTCGCCATCCGGGCGATAGCTGGCGGGTACAAGATCATCAACGCCGCAGAGATCACGCTTTTGCACTTGGGGGTGCGCGAGGGTGACGAAGCCTCGAAACTGATGCGCGGATATGGCAGGGCGATGGGCGCAACCCTTACGAAACACGTCCGCCTGGGGACGCGCGCGAGCAAGCCGCTGATCCTTTCATGGTTCACCCATTTCGCCGGCAGAGGGCTTCTCAACGCTGCGTTGGGGAGGCGCCCGACAGGTCTCGGATTGGTTGGTGGCATGCTGGCGGGCGCCTATTTGTCGCTCAGCCAGCCGATCGATCGAGCACGCGGCGTATACACCAAGCGATAACGTTGGGCGCCCTTCATGGATTCAAGGAGAGAAGCGATGCGCGAGCCGTTCGTGAGCGTGGTGACCCCCGTCTACAACGACGATCCATACCTCGAGGAATGCATCAGGAGTGTCCTGACGCAGTCTCACGAGAACTTCGAGTACATCATTTGCAATAATCATAGCACAGACCGCTCAGGCGAGATCGCAGCAGACTATGCCGCCAAGGATTCACGAATCCGGGTGTTGAGCCCACCTGAGTTCTCACCTCAGGCCAAGAACTTCAACTTCGCTCTCCGCCAGATCGACGATCAAGCGAAGTACTGCAAGATGTTGCTCTCCGATGACTGGATGTACCCACAGTGCCTGCAGCAGATGATCGAAGTCGCGGAGTCCGACCCGCGCATCGTGCTCGTGAGCGCCTACCGGCTGATCGGAGACAGACCCGACTGCTTTGGCGTCCCGGTCGAGCGATCCACATTTTCCGGCAAGGAGGCATGCCGCTGGCAGCTGCTAGGGACAGCCTATCCTTTCGGAAGTCAATCCACCGTGATGTATGGAGCCGAGGCCATTCGAAAGCGTGCCCCTGCATTCTTTCCCGAGAACCGCTTCTTTATGGATGTTGACATCGCCTTCCGGCTGCTGGCCGATGGCGACTTCGGCTTCGTGCACCAAGTTCTGACCTTTAGCCGCTATCAGGCCGACGCTGTCACCGACGTTGCCAGCCATTTCAACTCCTGGCCGCTGTTGCACTACTTGATGACGGAGCAATACGGCCGGAGCTGCCTCTCCGCAGAGGAATTCAAGAAGCGCTACGACGAAGTAACCGCAGAGATGTATCGCGGGCTGGGCGAACAATTGCTCAAGGATATGGTCCGACGTGAACGAAAAAAGGGGTTCTGGGAATTCCAGCGCCAGCACCTCGGAGACATTGGTGCAGAAATTCGTCCAGCTCTCCTTGCCAAGGGTGTGCTGGCGGCCGTACTGAGACTGATGGGTTCGCCCGGCACTCTCGCGGAGAAGGCCCGAAAGGAGGCAACCAAGGGCGCCGCGAAGCCACTGTAAACGAAGCCACTATAACTCGGTGTGCCGCCTCCGCCGAAGAAGCCGATTGATCGGAAGGGTCGCTTCGCGAAAAGTTTTACGCCGCCTTCCGGCGCAGCGTCCCATCCAGATCGCCTGAGGAGAGACGACGCTTGATCTGGCCGAGGCGGCGGTAGCGGTGACCTTCGATCTCCTCCAGCGATATGCCGTAATCGGTGTACGCCTTGTAGAGCTGGGCAGCTCCCTTGCGCGCCGTCCACTGCGGAGCAAAGCTCGGCAGCGCGCGAGCGATCTTCGAACAATCGACCCGATAGTTGCGCGTGTCAGGCGAAGCATCTCCAGCGAACTCGAGCTCGCAACCCGGCACCGTATCGCGAACGATCTCCGCCAGTTCGCGTACGCGATAGTTCTCTTCGGGCCTGCCGACATTGTAGGCTTCCGCATGGATCGCCTCCCGCGGCGCCTCGAGCGCAGCGATGAAAGCTCTGCAGATGTCCTCGACGTGGACGATCGGCCGCCAGGGCGTACCGTCGCTCTTGATCAGCACCTTGCCCGTTGCAACCGCATGTGCGGTTAGGTTGTTGAGCACGATGTCACAACGAAGGCGCGGCGAGGCGCCGTAAGCTGTGGCACTGCGGAGCAGCACCGGCGAGAAACGATCGGAGGCGAGCTTGAGCAAATCGCCTTCGGCGCGAACCTTCGAAACGCCGTACGGCGTGACCGGATTGAACGGCGAATTCTCGTCGAGCACGGTGTCGCCGGCGGCGCCATAGTTGCTGCACGAAGACGAGAAGAGAAACCGACCGACGCCAGCTTCACGCGCGAAGCCCGCGAGGCGAACCGTGGCCAGATGATTGATGTCGTAAGTGAGCTGGGCGTCGAGGTCTCCCAGCGGATCGTTGGACAGCGCCGCCAGATGAATAACGGCGTCGAATCCCTTGAGCAGGCTACCATCCACGTCGCGCAGATCGGCGCGGATCTCACGGATCGGCGCAGGCGGGGGACCAAAATCGCACCCGTCATAGAGCCCGATGTCGAGCCCCGTGA
>DAIMKE010000965.1:0-3280 GCA_036721875.1 Bradyrhizobium sp.
AACTTCTCCATGATGATGGCGGTGCCGCCCATCTTGATGGTGAGGTTCACGGCAGCCTGCGGCGCGGAATGGTAGAGCGGCGCGGGCGACAGATAGATCATTCCCTCGCGGTATTGCCAGATCTTTACCAGGAAATCGAACAGCGGCAGTTGCTGGTCGGCTGACAGCTCCGGCAGCGGGCGCAGAATCCCCTTCGGGCGCCCGGTGGTGCCTGACGAATAGAGCATCGCGGTGCCGACGCACTCATCGGCGATCGGGGTATGCGGCAGGCCGGCCGTTACTTCCCGAAGGCCGACGATGCGGTCGCTTTCGCCCTCACCGTCGGCGACGATGCAGAGTTCGACCTTGGGGCATTCCTTCAGCGCATCACGCGCGACATCGAGCTTTTCCCTCGACGTGATCAGGATACGTGACTGGCTGTTGGTCAGGATGTAGGCAAGTTCACCCGCGGTCAGGTAGGAATTCACGCAGGTGTAGTAGAGGCCGCTCCGTTCGCCCGCGCCGCACGCTTCGAGGTAGCGGCTGTTGTTCTCCATGAAGATCGAATAGTGGTCGAGGCGCTTCAGGCCGCGGTTTCGAAACAGGTGCGCCAGCCGGTTGGAGCGCGCGTCCAGTTCGCGGTAGGTCACCGCTTCGCCTGATGACGCCATGATGAAGGCAGGTTGAAGCGGACGAAGGTTTACGTGCTTGCCGGTATACATGTTGGCTTCGATCTCCCTACGCGGCCAAATCCAGAATCTCGCGCACCTGTGCGGGCCCCTCGATCCTGCGCGGGTTGCGCGGCACCCAGGGCGTCGCCATGGCCTGCTGCGCGATGCGGTCGAAATGCTCAGGGCCTACCTTGACCTCGCGCAGGCTGCGCGGCATGCCGAGCCCGCGAATGAAATCGTCGAGGACGTCTCCCGCATCCTCGTTCGGGCGTCCCATCGCTGCGGCCACCAGCGCCTGCCGCTCTGCATTGACCGGCCTGTTCCAGCGCATCACCGACGGCAGCATCACGCAGGACGTGTGGCCATGCGGCACGCCGAACTCGGCACCGAGCACGTAGCCGATGCCGTGGCTTGCGCCCATCGGCACGCCGGACGCCAGCGGTCCGGTCGAAAGCCACGTCCCGATCTGGCAATCCATCCGTGCGTCGAGATCGCCGGCATCGGCCTTCACCCGCGGCAGTGCCTGTGCCAGCATCGACAGCCCCTTCAGCGCCTGGGCATCGCCATAGGGGTGAGCCTCGCGGGAACAGATGCCCTCGACGCAATGGTCGACGGCACGGATGCCCGTCGACAGCCACAGCCATTCCGGCGTGTGCGATCCAAGCCAGGGATCGAGAATTGTCGCGCGCGGGATCAGCAGCGGATGGCGCAGCGCTTCCTTGACCCTGGTCTTCTCGTTGGTGACGCCGGCCGTGGCCGAGAATTCGCCGCCGGCGATCGTGGTCGGTGCGCTGATCTGGCGGACGGCGGGTGGTTTGAGCTGCGGCAAGGCGCCGCGACCGGCCTTGATGCGGTCGATCTCGTCGGGTTCACGGATATCATTGGCAAGGCAGAGCTGCACCGCCTTGGCACCGTCGGTGATGGAGCCGCCGCCGATGGTGACGATGAGGTCGGCTTCCGCGGCGCGGGCCTGCTCGCTGGCGGCGATCACCGCCGTGCGCGGCGTGTGCGGCGGCATCGCATCGAACGTGCCGGCGCAGCGCTGCCCCATGGCGCGGCGGATGTTCTCGATCACGTCGGTTTGGCGATTGAGCGTGCCGCTGACCATCAGAAACGCGCGCTTCGCGCCCAGCCGGTTCAACTGCTCGACGATCGCCTCGGATGCCGGTCGTCCGAACACGACCTCGTCCATGGCGCCGAATACGACACGCCCAATATGCACGCTTGTCCTCCCGGGACTGCCGGCTTGATGCCGGCGTTGGCTCCATCGGAGCCTTGGCCGCAAGGTTAGCGGAGGAAATCCGGGACGTCATGCCCCAAGATGAAGCTGTGGCCATGCCGCTCTTGCCGAAGAGCCCGCCGGATCCGCCTGTCGAGTGCCCCGCGGAATCACGATTTTGTCATGCTTTGCCGGGAGAGTCAGTCACCTCGCCGTCGCACCATCGGGGGTACCTATGGCCAAGTCCGCTGGACTGTTCGCGGCAGCATTTCCGGGCGCTGTTTCCGATTGCTCGCGGCGCGAGCATCATGGATGCATACCGATTGTGCTTGATCCCTGCCGGTTCTTGACGAGACTGGAAGCCGAGCACATCTGTGACCTCCACAAAATTTCTGCGGCGGCCATTTCCATCGATCGGGATGTTGAGAATGCAGGGGGCCTGGGATTGAGCACGACAGAGCCATTGCGACGTCCGGCCACGCTGGCGAGCGTCAGTAATCTGCTTCGCGGCCTCAAATGGTTGACCCCCGCTGCGACGCTCGCGCTTACCGCCTGCGGCGACCAGCCGCCGCAAGCGCCGGCTGCCGCGGCACCGCCTGTGACAGTAGCTGAACCTGTAAAGCGCACCGTCACCGACTGGGATGAATTCACCGGACGTTTCGAGGCGGTCCAGGAAGTTGCGGTTCGCGCCCGCGTCGGCGGCTTCGTGACCAGCGTCGAGTTTCGCGACGGCAGCATCGTCAAGACGGGTGACCTGCTCTACGTCATCGACGCCCGTCCCTTCGAGGCCATCGCCGAGCAGGCCGACGGTCAGTTGGCCGATGCGCGGGCGAAGGCTGAACTCGCCAGGCGTGAACTCGACCGCGCCTTGACGTTGAACCAGACCCAGGCGGTGTCGGACTCGATCGTCGACCAGCGCCGCCAGACCCTGCAGGCGGCGCGCGCCGCCGAGATGCAGGCCGAGGGCGCGCTCAAGGCCGCCAAACTCAATATCGAGTTCACCCATGTGATGGCGCCGATCACGGGCCGCATCAGCCGTCACCTCGTCACCCCCGGCAATCTCGTGCAGGGCAGCGACGGCGGTTCGACGCTGCTCACCTCGATCGTGTCGCTCGATCCGATCTATATCTATTTCGACGTCGACGAGGCGACCTACCAACGCAACAGCAAGCTCTGGTTCGAAGGCAAGCGGCCGAGTTCGCGCGATACGCCGAATCCGGTGCAGGTGACGCTGACGGGCGAGACCAGGCCCTCGCATGACGGCAAGATGGATTTCCTCGACAACCGCCTCGACGCCTCGACCGGCACGCTGCGCAGCCGCGCCGTGATCCCTAACAAGGATCTCTCGATTCTTCCGGGACAATTCGGCCGGGTCCGGATCATCGGCAGCGGGCCTTATGAGGCCCTGCTG
>DAIMKE010000966.1:0-3278 GCA_036721875.1 Bradyrhizobium sp.
GTGCCGAGGTCGTCGAGCCGCACCTCGCCGCCGCCGAACAGCGGGATCATCGTGCCTGCAAGCTCGTTGAGCGTCTTGGCGCCGGCGAGCGTGCGGATGGCCTGGTCGTTCTTGCCGATTTCGGCGCGTCCGCCGGCAAGGTCCACGTTGGTGCCGCGCAGGATCTGGCTGACATTGACCGCGGTCAGGCCTGCGGCCTGCAGCCGGTCGGGATCGAGCGACACGAGAATTTCACGCTCGACACCGCCGATGCGCTCGACCTGGGCGACGCCGCGCACGCCCTGCAGCGCGCGCTTGACGACGTCGTCGACGAAATAAGAGAGCTGCTCCGGCGTCTTGCCGGGCGAGATCGCGGCATAGGTGACGATCGGCAGGCCGATCACGTCGACGCGCTGGATCAGCGGCTCGTTGACGTTCTGCGGCAGGTTGGCGCGAACCCGGGTGACGGCGTCCTTGATGTCGTTGAGCGCGCGGTCGGTGTTGGTCTCCAGCGCGAACTGGATCGTGGTCACCGACAAGCCGTCGGTGATCGAGGATGAGATATGCCGCACGCCCTCGACGCCGGATACGCCGTCCTCGATGGTCTTGGTGACCTGGCTCTCCAGTTCGGCCGGCGCCGCACCGAACTGGGCCACGGCGACCGAGATCACCGGGATGTCCGCGTTGGGCAGCCGGGTCACGGCGAGCTTGGTGAAGCTCACCCAGCCCAGCACCAGCAGGATGATGGAAAAAACGATCGAAGGCAGCGGGTTCCGGATCGACCATGCCGAGATATTCAAAGCCATTAGCGTGCCCGCGTTCGCTCGAGTTCATCGGCGAACATGGTCTTGACCTGATCGCCGTCGTGCAAGGACGTGCCAGCATCGGCCACGACGGTTTCGCCGACGTCGAGGCCTTCAAGAATTTCCGTTGACGTGTCCGAGGTCAGGCCGACGCGCACCTTCCGCGTCTCGATCGTGTTGCCCTTGACCACCTGAACGGTCAGGCGATCGATGGCGGTGCGCGGCACCGCGACGCCGCACGAGCGCTTGGCATCGATATTGGCGCGGGCGAACATGCCGACCTTGAGCGACGGGTTGTTGTTGAGCGAGATCCGGACCTTGCCGAGCTGGGTGGCGCGGTCGATCTGCGGCGAGATCTGCCGGACCTTGCCGACGACGTCTGGCGCGTCGTCGCGGCTGATGCGCACCGTAGCGCCTGGATTGAGCTTGAGCAGATGGACGCTGGGGACTTCGGCGTCGAGCTCGATTTCGTTGTTGACGGAGATGCGGAACATCGGACCGGCCTGCGGCGAGGCCGGCGCGCCGATTGCGGTCCTGGCTTCGGTGACGAGGCCGGCGGCAGGCGCGCGCAGCGTGATCGGCCCGGTGCGGCCGGCGGGCGCGCCCGGAATCTGCGGCGGCGCGGTGAGGCGCGCCAGCTCCTGATTTTCGGTGACCGTATCGCCTTCCTTGACGAACAGATCCGTCACCCGCGAGCCTTCCTGGTCGACGCCGACCTGCGCCTCGCGGCGCGGCACGATGAAGCCGGTGACCCGGACCATGTCGGAGAAGCAGGCGTTGGTGGATTTGGTCACGATCACCAGCGCCTGGCCCGGCGCGTCCTTTTCCTCGGCGCGGGGGCGGTGCTCGAACCAGTAATAGCCGACGGCCACGGCAGCAACGAACGCCACGCCGAGCGCTGGTTTGAGGTATTCGGAGAGTTTCATCGCCGGATCAATCCAGACTGGAAGTCAAATCACTGGGCGCATCGGGTCGGCCGGGAAACCTGCCGACTAACCTGTCATGGCCCGCAAAACGAATACGTCCCGCACGGGTGTTGCGGGACGTATTGTAGCCGGAAACGATTGGTCCGCGCCACGCCCTTAGCTTGCAGGCCCTGAGTTGCAGGCCCTTACTTGGCTGCGTTTGCCGCGGTCGCCTTGTTTTCCATGTTCACGACCTGAACGCGGCGGTTCGCTTCCGCCATCGGCTGGCCCGGGTCCTTGAGCTTGCTCTCGCCGTAGCCGACGGTGACGAGGTCGGTGCCGTTGATGCCGTATTTGTCGACGAGATAGCGCTTGATCGAATCGGCGCGGCGCTCGGACAGATCCTGGTTGTAGGCGTCACTGCCCGCCGCGTCGGTGTGGCCGGCGACCACGAAGGTCGAGCCCTTGAGGTCGTTGTTGGTCAACGCGCGGCCGAGCGCCTGAACCGATGGCAGCGATTTCGCGCTGATGTCGGCCGAGTTGTAGTCGAAGTTGATCTCGAGATCGATCTTCGGCTTGTCCTTGACGACGGCGGCGATTTCCTCGCGCTCGGTTGCCGACAGCGATCGCGAGGAACGGCCACGGTACTTCTGGACGAGCTTGCCCTCGGCGGCGGAAGCGGCCGGGTCGGCGGTGGCCTGCTGCGGGCCGACCGAAAGGCCGCGGGTCAGCGGCTTCTTTTCCGGCGCCAGCGCGCGAACGATTTGATCCTCGGTGACGTTCTTGTCCTGCGCGCTCGCAGGTCCAGCGCCGAAGGCGCCAATCGCCGCGAAAGAAAGGATCGCGGTAAGGGTTTTCGTTGCTCTCGACATTGCCAGTCCCCTGGTTCCAACGTGATTCAAATAAGGCAGGCAATCATCCCAGGCCTGCATTTTGTTAGTCTGAGCCACCTGCTCCGCGGTTCGATGGGCAGGGGGCTTCACCTTAAATATTCGTCACTGTACCCCGTAATCGGCGAATTCCTTGGCAATATTGGGATCCATCGCCTTTGCGTTGTTGATATCCAGGTCGCCTTCGGCAATCGAGCCGTTCCGCTTCTTGGCAAGGCCGCGTCCGTACAGCGACGAGGTCAATCGGGGGTTGATCTTGAGGGCGGCATCGAAATCGGCGATTGCATTCTTGGTCTGGCCGCTCTTCAGATTGACCAGGCCGCGGCTGTCCAGCGCATCGACGAAGTTCGGACGCAGCCGCAGCGCCTCGTTGCAATCCTTCAGCGCCGCCTGCAGGTCGCCGATGACGGTACGGGTCCAGCAGCGGTTGTTGTAGGCCTCGACGTCCTTGGGATTCAGCCGCAGCGAATTGTTGAAATCCTTGATGGCGAGCTCATAGGCACCCTTGCTGGCATAGACCTGCCCACGCCGGTATAGGGCGGCTGCATCGTCCGGATTGTCGTTGAGCCTGGCCGTCAGGCTCTTGATGGTGGGGTCGTCGGCAAGCGCCGGCGCCAATGCGGCGCTGGGCACGCTCTCGACCGGTTTGGCCGGCGGTGGTGGCGGAGGGATGGCGGCCCTCAGCCGGCCTGGGTGGTGGC
>DAIMKE010000967.1:0-3277 GCA_036721875.1 Bradyrhizobium sp.
TTGCTGAAACCACCTTTGCGGACGCCACCTGCGGCACCATCAGGCTTAAGCTCTTGAAGATCGGGGCGTTGGTCCGCATCTCCTGCCGCCGCATCAAAATCGCCATGGCCTCGGCCTGCCCAGCCGCTGAAGAATGGGGGTGCGCGGCTCGCCGCCTGGCCGAAGCCGCCAAGGCCCGCGCCTCGCCGATCTGACACGCGCCGCCGCCTCGCGCCCAATCGGTGGCATCATCAGCAAACCCCAACGCAGACACTCAAAACCAAATCGCCCGCCGCGCCTTCAGCGCCACCGCTCCTCGTCGTCTTCGCAAAATCCTCCCATCCCTCGTCGCACAGCAATTGGCCGTGTGAGAAATGCGGGCTAGTCGGATCGCCGCCATCACGGAAAAGGTCGCCGAACAGCGCGCCGTCGTCGACGCCATGCAGTGTCAGCTTCGTCAGCTCGCGACCGAGAATGCGGGACTCATGCGGCGCGCGATCGAAGCTGAACGCCGTGCCGACAGGGCCGAACACCGCAGCGCGCAGTTGACGAAGGAACTCGATCGCCATCGTCGCCCCAGGTTGCTACGATCGTCAGAAGGTGAGCACCGAGACGATGGTTGATGATGTCGTCGTCCCGTCCAGTTTCCTTGCCGCCCTTCGCCAAGCACCGATAGGTCGTTGCCGGACGATGTAGGATAGCCGAGCCAACTTTTTCCTGCTTCGCTCAAGGCACCGGCGACTGGGACTTTTTCTTCATGTCGACCGCTTTGATGAAACCGACGCCAACCTGATCGCCGTTGACCCAAGCTAATTGGCAACGCCGATATGCTTTTCCCACTGTCGAAAGCACAAGGAAGAATTCCTTCAGGGGAAGACCTTCAATTGAGCCGCCAACGGTGAGTTTAGCGCCCGTCTCCGATACATCCCTGCATGGTGCACGGACGCTGCCACGTACCGTCAATCGCCATCATGTTCGCGGCAAACCCGCGCTCGAATACGACACGATGTGCCTTGCGCTGTTCCATCTAATCAAATCGTCGAACTTAAAATGAATGACGAATGGGAAGCCCGCCAAGGCTGCGACGAATTTCCCCTACGCAATACTCGTATGCAATACTCGCACGGCGCGCCCTTTTGGGGTGGAACCGCGATTGAAAAAGCGTATAGGCGAGCGGTTAATATTTGCTCAAAAGCCCAACGGGTGGGCGGGCGCGTTACGGCTATGCCTCGATAGGGGCGCATATATTGCTCCCCAGACGCTTGTTTCATGCGTTCGCGTGATCGAGAGCGGCTACGCGTCCGGCATTCTCCCTGTGCGACCGGCCGCCCTGTCCGTAGTCCCCTCATGTCGTGAGACCAGAAGGTCATTTACCACCCGCCTTGGATGCCATCGAGATCGTTCGCCCGGTCTCCTGATGGTACGTACCGAACGTTAATGCTCTTCATGCGAGCTTCCTGTCATGCTCAAGGACGGCGAATATCTGGCATGGTTCAGGACCGCGCGCGGCGCGGGCACTGGCACCGTTCATCTTGTAAATGGAAGGATATCGGGCGGCGATACCGTCATCGCCTACGACGGCACCTACGAAGTCGATGGAGATCGGTTCATGGCCACGCTCACGACCAGACGGCACGCCGCCGGCCAACCTTCCGTATTCGGGATCGATGAGGTCGAACTGACGCTGACCGGAACGTCGAAGGGCACGATCGCCACCTGCTCGGGAGCGGTAGGCGAGGTGCCGGGAATGGTCTTCGAGGTAACTCTCATCCTCAGCCAAGACCCGCCTCCCCAGAAGGAGACGCGCCGGACGCCGACCGCATTCAATGCCGACAAGCTGCCGAAATTACCGCCGCACTCGCGCGGCCGCTGAACTCTTTGACTTGCCTGGCTTGGTCAGTCGTCCCTTGCCGCCGCAATTCTGGCAGCGCCCGGAATAGATCCTCCGTCCCGGTGCGGCCTCCTTAGCCGGCGGATATACCCTGCCGTCGCAGGCATTGCACTTGATCTCGCCGGTATCGGGCTCTGCCTTCTTCATGCCTCGCCCGATTGACCGCGGATCGATACCGGCCACCCACGGGGAAGCGGTACCGGCGGCTCGATGATGCGCGAGGCTCTCGATGGGCCGCCCGCCTTGGTATCGTATTTGCCGGCCAAATCCAGGAGTCGCTTCCTGGTGAACGGATCGGCCTTCTCGGCCAAATCCCGCGCGCGCAGCGCCTGCCGTTTGAAAAATTCTTGATCCATGAAATACCCCCAAACCCAACAGTATGGATTTCAGTATATATCGGCTGCCGCCGTCAAGGACACTGCGGTCAAAGCACCACATCAGGCGCCTCACGAGTTTGGCAACCCAAGCCTCGTTTTCGCTTCGATGCGAGCGATGCTCGCGCGGCCTACCCGGAGCGGCCGTCGCCAGTTCGATCCGTCCAGCTCTATTCCGATCGCCGGCGGACGGCGCGGGCCCGGTCCATGAAAGCGAGTACGTCCCTGTTCTGGGCGCGGACCTCGTTCACCCGGCCCCTTGAGGGTGTTGGCGCCTGCCGACCGGCTTGGGCCGGGTCGTCCGTTGGCCGAGATGAAGCGCGCTTGCTTCGCTGCGGCTGTCCGGCCGAAGGGCGCTTTGCTTTGTTCGGCGGCCTCAGATGTTGGGGAGCGGGTGCCGGCGAGCCAATCCGTCCGTGCCGGCGGGTGCGGTTCGTCCCCAGCTCAACATCCGCGCGGTTGCGCCAGACCGTCGCCGACAGTGTGCCGACGCTCAGAGGCTTTCCGCCTTTGCCGGTCACGCCGGCGGCGGTCAAAGCTCTTATCATGTTCCGCCAGCCCATGCCGCGGCGTTCGGCGGCATCGAACCAGTCCAAATGTTCGGCCACCAGCCGCGACAACTTCATCTGTCCTCCACCAGGAAGGTGGAAGTCCTCCGCCATCGCCTTTAGCCCCGCTTCCAGCTCTTTGTTGTTGGCCATCCTCAATCCCTCGTCCCTGTCCACCTAAGAGATAGGAAGCACCACCGGTTCTGCAAATCCCTGCAAAGTTCTGCACCGCAATGCAGAAGGAAGCAGAAGATTGCAGAGCTCACACCTGTGCATCTGTGGATGACACCCACATGGCCCGAGCTTTTTTGACGTTACGGCATTTGGTCGTTGCGGTCATCTGTCCGGCCTTTGCTTGCGGTCTATTCTTACCGCATGGCCTTGATGGTTGTCCGCTGATCTGGCCCCAATCATCGTTGACGGACTCAAGGTCCGTGCACAGGTTCGGGGTGTCCTGATCCTCGGTATGTCGACCGGATGCCATC
>DAIMKE010000968.1:0-3277 GCA_036721875.1 Bradyrhizobium sp.
CCCGTGCCGCCCCCGGCCGAAACCAAGTCGCCGGCGGATGCGCCGTCGACCGCCCAGTCGCCTTCGCCGCCCCCACCGCCCGCCGCCAGCGTCCAGACCGCCGACCCCTTCGGCGAAGAGTTCACGCTGGCGCCGAAGAAGGTGGTCATCATGAAAGGCACCGCGACCTGGGATGCCGCATTCGACACCCTGATCGATTCGTTCAAGGCGCTGGCCACGCTGCTCGACAAGCAGGGCATCAAGGCATCGGGTAATGCGATGATCGTCTACACCTCGACCGACGATAGCGGCTTCACGTACCTCGCCCAGATTCCGGTCGACCAGGAGCCCAAGAACCTGCCCAGGACCATGAGCATGGGCAACTCGCCCGAGGGCAAGGCGCTGAAGTTCGTCCACCGCGGCTCCTACGACAACATGGACAATACCTACGAGGCGATCACCAATCACCTCGACGACAAGAAGCTGGAAGCCAAGGACACCTTCATCGAGGAATACACCACCGACCCGCTGACGACGGCGGAAGACAAGCTGGTGATCAATGTCTACGTGCCGCTGAAATGAATCCGATGAAATATTCGCTCGCCATTGCCGCCGTTTCTGTCTCGCTTCTGAGCGCGTCCGCGCTGGCGCAGACCGTACCGCCGCCCGCGGTATCGGTCACCGGCGAGGCCATGGTGTCGGTGGCTCCGGACCAGGCGCAGATCGAAGGCGGCGTCACCTCCGACGCCAAGACCGCGCGCGAGGCGTCCGATGCCAACAATGCCGCGATGAACAAGGTGCTGCAGGCACTGAAGGGCGCCGGCATCGAGGAAAAAGACTTCCAGACCTCGCGACTGTCGCTGCAGCCGCAATATGCGCAGAACCGCACTGGCACGTCGCCGATAACGGGCTATCGCGCCAGCAACCGCGTCACGGTACGAATTCGCGACGTCGCCAAGGTCGCCAACGTGATCGACGTACTGGTGGGCGCCGGCGCGAACGACATCGGCGGCATCAACTTCACTGTCTCGCAAGCCTCGAAGCACCTGGACGAGGCGCGCGAGAAGGCCGTCGCCGATGCCCGCCGCAAGGCCGAGATCTACGCCAGGGCCGCCGGTGTGACGCTCGGCGAGCCGCTGAGTATCTCCGAGGAAACCGGCGCACCCACACCGCTGTTCCGCGGCAAGATGGCCGCACCCATGGCGGCAGGCGCGCCGGTGGCACAGGGCGAAGAGACGCTCTCGGTGACGGTGAACGTATCCTGGGCGATCAAGCCGAAGCAGTAGTAATGTCGTCCCGGCGCAGGCCGGGACCCATACCGCGTGATCCATCGAGGAAGCGCGGTGGCTGACGCCCTACATTGTCCGACACGCGCTGTCGATTGCTTAGCCAAAGCCGTCTTCCAATGTGCCCATTCCGTCGGCCGCGGCGTATGGGCCCCTGCGTTCGCAGGGGCGACGGATCAGATCTCCACCACCTGTCCCGGCTTCAGCGCCGCGAACCGCTCCGGCGGAATCTTCGCCTCCTTGAGCGCCTCATCCAGCGCAATCACCGGCGCGTCGATCGCCTCATCGGTCAGTTGGAACGTGCCGTGATGATGCGCCAGCGCGGCCTCGGCGCCGCAATCGGCCAGCGCCTTCACGGCGTCCGACGGATTCATGTGCTGATCCTTCATGAACCAGCGCGGCTCATAGGCGCCGATCGGCAGGATCGCCAGCCGCAACGGCCCGTGCTGCTCGGCGACGCGCCGAAAATGCCTGCCTTCGCCATAGCCGGAATCGCAGACGATGTAGAGTCTGCCGGCCGGCGTCTCCAGCACGAAACTGGCCCACAGCGCCTTGTTGCGGTCGAACAGGCCGCGCGCCGACCAGTGCCGCGTCGGCACCAGCGTCACCGCAAGGCCATTGCCGAGTTCGACGCGGTCCTGCCAGTCGAACGCCTCGGCTTTGATCGCACTGTCCGCGTCGCGCATGGTGACGTCGTTGCCGAGCGGCGTGATCACGCGCGGCGAATGTTTCGCAGCGAGCTTCGACAGCGTCGCGATGTCGAGGTGATCGTAATGGCCGTGCGAAACCAGCACGATGTCGATGTCAGGCAGCGCATCGAACGCGATGCCGGGATCGTGGTGCCGCTTCGGCCCGGCGAAGCCTATGGGCGACGCCCGCATCGACCACACCGGATCGACGAGAATGTTGAGGTCCGCGGTCTGGATCAGCCAGCTGACGTGGCCGACGAACGACAGCCGGACCTTGTCGCCGCTGACGCGCGGCGGCGGCGTGTCGCTGTGCGCGTTCGGCACCCAGTCCGGCCAGGCGGCCCGCCGCCGGTCGGTGCCGACCTGCCAGCGCATCACCTCGGCCAATGATTTCGGCGGCGCCCCGTCGGGGTCGAAGAAGCGCGTTCCGTCGAAGTGGTCGGAGACGGGGCCGTCATAGGTTTTCATATTGCTGATCCAGATCGACGGAACACCGACCGCCGCGGCGGCGCCCGCAAGCAGTCCAAAGGCACGGCGGCGGGAGATCATTGGCACGGCGGGGTCACACGGGGCTGAAGCGGAAAGGACATGGGCGTTATATGGCGTACCCGGCGCAGCTTGGAACCTGCGGCGAAACAAGCTGCCGTTGATTCGCGCCGGATGCCCTTGAAAATATCGTGAACTCAATGTGTTAAGCCCGGAGCCGCGGCAGTTTCCCGCCAGTTTCTCCTTGACTTCCGCAGGCTGCGGGCGTTTAACCCGCGCACTTTCTCGGAAAGACTCATCTTTTCGACCCGCCGCCCGGCCCATGAGACCGGAGGCCAACGCCCGACAGCGCGATGCGCCCTCGGGCGCGAAAGTGTTTGGAATATCGTTTTGGCGTTCGGCGCCAGAGCGTATCTAGGTAGTCATCACCCGCGAAGGCGGGTGATCCAGTACGCCGCAGCTTCTCGGTTCAACACGAGCTGCTCTGGGATACTGGATCACCCGCCCCAGTGCGCAATTGCGCACAAGGCGGGTGATGACAACGGAACGGATCGAAGCAGCAGCGCCTGCAAACAGCAGGACAAAGGACAACGGCATTGTTCGACAATCTGTCGGAACGGCTTGGCGGGATACTGGATCGTCTGACGGGGCGCGGCGCGCTGTCCGAAAAGGACGTCGATGCCGCGATGCGCGAGGTGCGCCGCGCGCTGCTGGAAGCCGACGTTGCGCTCGAAGTGGTCAGAAGCTTCATCGACCGCGTGCGCGAGCAGGCGATCGGCGCTACCGTCGTCAAGTCGGTCACGCCCGGCCAGATGGTGGTCAAGATCGTCCATGACG
>DAIMKE010000969.1:0-3276 GCA_036721875.1 Bradyrhizobium sp.
TTGTAGTACTGGTACTCGGCCTTGGCCGACCAGTTCGGGGCGAACATGTATTCGAGGCCGCCGCCGACGGTGTAGCCGTCCTGATGACTGCCGCTGGTGGTGAAGGCCGCCGGCACGCCGCCAACGGTCACGCCGACATTGTTGCCGTCGCGCCAGGCGTAGCCGCCCTTGGCGTAGACCAGCGCCGGACCCCAGGTGTAACCAAGCCGGCCGGTCACTGAGCCGATCTGGTCGGTGTTGGACGTCACCAGCGTACCGCCCGGGAAAAGCAGGCCGTTATTGTTGTTGCTGGGTAGCCAGCTGTACTGGGCTTCGGCGCCGAACACCCAGTTTGGGGCGAACTGATAGTCGAAGCCGCCCTGTACGCCACCCATGAAGCGGGTATCGCTGCCCTGCAGGGAATCGTTCCCGGCAAAGGCGCCGCCGGCATGGCCGCCGATATAGAACCCGGTCCAGTTATAGATGACCGCGGGCGCGCTGTAGGCCGGCGCCTTGGCATAGGGCCGGGGCGGCATATCCGCCGCAAAGGCTGGAGCCGCCATGGCGGCCAGCGCGGCAGCGCCGATCAAAACCTTCTTCATACTCGTATCCCCGTTACAGACGTTGCAGGTACCAAACCAAACAACGTGACTTCATTTGGGTTGCTTTGCGGCAAGCCCGCCGTGCCAAATCCCCGCAGCTGTGACGCAAGCGCCACAAACAGCTTTGGTTCCTCACATATAGGGTTCTTTTTTGCGTTAATCGGCCGGTTTCCCATTTAGTTGATGTCCACGATACCTAAGGCAAAGTTCAAGCCTCGCCGAAAAGTGATCCGATTCCGTTCACGGTTCCGTCCCGGCAGCCCGCTACCGCGTCAGCTTCTCCAACTCAAACGGCGTATAGACGGCGCCGGCGCAGGGCTCACTGGCGTTCTCGACGATGCGGTCGAACCGGCCGTCGACGAACAGAAAGGCGCGTTCGCGCGGCTCGCGGTAGCCGCCGTCGGATTCGCGTGCGCTGAACCGGAGACAGACGACGTAGCGCAGCCGCCCGCCGACCACGCGCTGGACCGGCTCGGCCATGACGGCGTCGCGCACGCCGACGGGGTTGTTGAGATAGGTCTTCAGGAACGCCAGCAGTTCGGCGCGGTAGTTGTTGGGAAACGGCTGGTTGGAGACGCCGCGATCGTCGGTAAAGGTGAGCGGCTTGCTGTCGTCGCTGGCAGCACAGGCCGCAAGCGCCATCGCCAGCAAAACCATCGCCGCTATTTTGGCTGATCTCCCCAAGCGAAACCCATCCCCTGCCGCCATCGCCGTTTCTTAGACCGCCTCACCGCGAAATGGAATTCGCAACCGGCTTATCCCGCGCTGGCCTGATTCCCGAAAAGTTGAGACTGGCACCAGCCCACGCCCATGGGGGAAATGGCGTGGGCTGGTGCGAAACCCGCGGGCGCGGCGGGGCAATGGGGGATCGAGCGCGCCGGCGGATCCGTTTCAACGACAGGCAACGCGTTCGGTTGCGTGCTGCAACGTGGCCCGTGTGATCTGGCGCACGTGTCAGTGGTGGTGGTGATGGCGATGATGGTGAAACCGGAAGTGCCGATAGTCGCGATGATGATAGTGATGGTGATGATCGCGGCCCGCCCAGCCGTAAGCGTTGAACACTCTTGAGTTTGCGTGCCCGTCCCTGAAGGTCGGCGCCTGTGTGTCTCTGCCGTAGCCACCGGCGAACGCAGGTGCGGCGAGAACGGAAACCGCAAGCAGTGCGGCGGAAATGGTCTTGAGCATGGTCGTCTCCTCATCCAGCGGATCTGCGCATCTTCGACCGGATGGTCTCACTTCGCTGATCACACAGACGACGCTAATGTGGTCGCGCTGAACCTCTCCTGAAGCAAACCTGTGGCGTCCGTTCATCTGGATAAATAGTTCGTCATGCTCCGCGACGCTTGCTCCACGGCAGTTACGAAATTGGCGAAATCGAGGTGAGCAGGCGGGAATGTTCTGGGCCGCCGGGTGTTCACATCAGCGACCTTCGGTGTAGGATTGCCAAACCGGCCATCAGGAGAGATGCATGAATAAACTAGCGATCAGGCTTTTGACTCTCGCAATGTTGTCGCTGACGCTTGCGGCGGCCCCCGTCGTTACCGTGGTCTACGCAGCGCCCGACAACGATCCGCCTCCGCCGCCGCAAAAGAAGAAGAAATCAAGCGAAGCCCGTCCGGGCATCGAACAGACCGCGTTCGCCGATGGCTACCGCGCCGCTTACGCGACGATCTATGACCGCCACGACTACCCCGCTGCGATCGAGCAGTTGAAGGCGCTCGGCCGTGACGACAGCGCCGCCGTCGCCAACCTGATCGGCTATTCCTATCGCAAGCTCGGCGATTACAAGGTCTCGCAAATCTGGTACGAGCGCGCGCTCAAGGCCGACCCCAGTCACGTCAAGACCTGGCAGTATTACGGCCTGTGGCAGGTCGAGCAGGGCAACCGCGATCAGGCGCAGTATCATCTGAACAGGATCGCCAAGCTCACCGGCACCGCAAGCGAGGAATATCGCTCGCTCGCCGCCGCGCTGGAAAAGGCGCCGGGCACCGGGCTGGTTTACTGATCGCGTCATTGCGAGCGAAGCGAAGCAATCCATCTTTCCGTTATGCCGCGATAATGGATTGCTTCGTCGCTTCGCTCCTCGCAATGACGAAAAACAACCGGCGTAGCGCGAAAGCCTGCGCCGGTTTTTTCTTGTCCGGAATTCACTTCACCAGCGCCTCGACTTCCGAGCGGAACGCCTGTCGCGTGTCGTCGCGCGAATAGAACATGTGGCCGCCGGGATAGACGACGAACTTCACGCGTACCTGCGAAGGCCGGCAACTGGTCGAGCAACACCTTGGAAGCAAAATAGGGCGTGGCCAGATCGAACATGCCGTGGCCGACCAGCAACTTCAGTTTCGGATCGAGCGCGAGGATCTGGCGCAGCTGTGAGACCGACTGCGCCGGACCCCGGCCGAAATCCCACGACCGGTTCACGCTCTCGCTGAGCAACTGGTACGAACCATCGGGCCGCCAATTGAGCTTGCGCGTGATGACGTCGACCGCAGCGCTCGTCAGCGGCGCCATCAGGGAATCGCCGGAGGGATCGCCGAAATGGACGTCGCTCGAATCCGGATACGGATCGATGCCGGACACGGTGGCGTCATAGCGTCCGATGATCCGGCCGTTGCGGCGGTCGAACTCGCGGCGGAATTCGCTGACGTCGAAGCGGCCGGCTAGCCTGCGGCTGACGGCCTGATCGATGCCGGTG
>DAIMKE010000970.1:0-3275 GCA_036721875.1 Bradyrhizobium sp.
ACGCAGATGCTGCTCAACATCGCAGCGCTCTGGAAACAGGAAGCGCGCAATCCCTCGCTGACCTCGGCCTCGCGCGCGCGGCCGGAGTTCCAGCAGTCCTGGGCCAGGTTCCGGAAATCCGGCGGGTCGGTTCGCGTCCTCGTCGCGCTCGCGTTGGGTACCTCTGCCTTCTCGATGCAGGACATTCTGCTGGAGCCGTATGGTGCCGAAATCCTGAAACTCAGCGTGGGCCAGACCACCGCGCTTACCGCCTTCTTCGCGCTCGGTACGCTGGCGGGGTTCGGACTGGCGGCAAGGACTCTGGGACGCAATGCGGATCCTTATCGGATCGCGGGTTTCGGCGCGGTAGCCGGCATCTTCGCTTTCGCGGCGGTGATCTTCGCAGCACCCTTGGGCTCGGTGCTGCTGTTCCGGATCGGCACCGCACTGATCGGGTTTGGCGGCGGATTGTTTGCGGCGGGAACGCTGACCGCCGCGATGGCGCTGGCGCGGGACGGGGATAGCGGATTGGCGATGGGCACATGGGGCGCCGTGCAGGCGACCGCGGCTGGCGGCGGGATTGCGCTGGGCGGCGGCATTCGCGACGCGGTGTCGTCGCTGGCTGAAAGCGGCGCGCTCGGCCGCGCGCTGACCGATCCGTCGACGGGATACAGCGTCGTCTACCACATCGAAATTGCGCTGTTGTTCGCCACTCTGGTCGCGATCGGCCCGCTCGTGCGCACGGCACGCACGGGCTTCTCGCAGCCTTCAACAAAATTCGGTCTCGCTGAATTTCCTGGTTAGTCAACGAGAGGGAGGTCTCTCATGCAATCCGGCGCTTACATGGACCTGGCACAGGTCACGCTCTACGTATTCTGGATCTTCTTCGCCGGCCTGATTTACTATCTTCGCCGCGAGGACAAGCGCGAGGGCTATCCGCTCGACTCCACCGCGCTTGGCGGCGGCGTGGTACACGGCTTTCCCCGAATGCCCGAACCCAAGAACTATTTGCTGCGGGGCGGTCACGTCGCGACCCTTCCGAACCACAAGAACGATCGCCGCGATGTCGCTGTGGCGCCGATTGCAGTATGGCCGGGCGCGCCGATGGGGCCGACCGGAAATCCGATGCTCGATGGCGTCGGGCCCGGCTCCTACGCGGACCGCGAGGACGTTCCCGAACTCACCATGGACGACATACCCTGCATCGTTCCGTTGCGGCTGGCCGAGGGTACCTATCTGGAAGCCCGCGATCCGGATCCACGCGGCATGAGGGTACTCGGTGCGGACAGCGAAATTGGTGGGGTGGTGACCGACGTTTGGGTCGATCGCGCCGAGGCCCTGATCCGCTATCTCGAAGTCGAGGTCACAGCACCAGATGGAGCCAGGCGCGTACTGCTGCCGCTCCCGTTCGCCAAGATCGATCGCTATCGCCGCCGGGTCTGGGTCGACGCCATTCTCGGCAGCCAGTTCGCCGACGTGCCGGCGACCCGAAGCCTCGATCAGGTGACCAAGCTCGAGGAAGACCGCATCGTTGGCTACTACGGCGCCGGCACGCTCTATGCCACGCCGGCACGACAGGAGCCGCTGCTGTGAAACAGGATCATCAACAGTTCAGGAATCTGCAGTTCAAGGAGTTGCCGGCGCCCTTGCCGGTTGGCGAGCGCGTGATCTGGCAGGGCAAGCCCACGTTCAGGGGATTGGCGTGGCGCTCGTTCCACATCCGCGAGGTCGCGATCTATTTCGGCCTGCTGCTGGCGTGGCGGCTGTGGTCGAACTGGTCGCACGGTATGGCGCCGGCTGAAGCCGCTATCTCCGCGCTGTGGCTCATCGTTCCGGCAACGAGTGCCATCGCGGTGCTTGCCGCTCTCGCGTGGCTGTTCCGGCGCGCCGCCTGTTACACCATCACCAGCAAGCGGATTCTGTTCCAGTTCGGCGTAGCGCTGCCGATGACGATGAACATCCCGCTCTCCAGGATCGCGAACGCGGCGCTGAAAACCTACCGCGACGGCAGCGGCGATATCCCATTGCGGGTCTCGGACAACAAGCGCGTCTCGTACCTGCTGCTCTGGCCGCACATCCGCCCGTGGGGGCTGCGGGCACCGGAGCCGATGCTGAGTTCGATACCGGATGCGGCAGCGGTCGCGGCGAAGCTGGCGGAGGCGCTGGCGGGACAACCGGGACCGTCGGCGATCTCGCTGGTGCAGGCTGGCGCATCCGATTTCGTGTCCAGTACCATCCCGCATTCACCAGACACCGTGGCAGCCTGAAACGGAGACAACGCATGAGCCAGGTCATTCACGAGCCCGTCGTCCCCAAAGGCGGCGTGTTGGCCGCGGCGGCACTGATCCTGTTCGCCCTTGCCTCCGTTACGACCGTCCGGTTGACGGGCATAGGCGAAGTCCGGATGACGCTGCCGGCGGCTGTTGAAAGCCGCGATCTCCGGTTCGAGGACGGCAAGAATGGCGCGGTGCTGGTGTACGACGCTTCCAACCAGCAACTGGTGGATACGCTCGCGCCCGGCAGCAACGGCTTCATTCGGGTGGTACTACGCGGTCTGGCGCGGGAAAGAAAGCTCGGCGACATCGGCTCGCAGCCGCCGTTTCGACTGACGCGATTCGTCAACGGCCAGATCACGCTGACGGACACCTCGACCGGCAAGCAGATCGATCTCGATGCCTTTGGGTCGGCGAACACCGAGGCCTTTGCGCGGTTGATGAAACTCCGGGGAGGCGCGGCATGACCAGGATCTGGGCCGGTTCGCGCAAGTCATTCGACGTGCCCTGCACGGTCGAGATCGAGCAGACCTCGGAGACCTTGCACGCCCATGTCGTTCTCGATGGCGACATCGACATCAAGCCGGGCGATCAAGTCAGGGTGCATGACGCGCCGAGCGGCGTCGAATTTGGCCAGCGCCTCGTCGTGCGCCGCACCGCCACGGTGGTCCGCGGCAGTCGGCTCGACCGGCTGCGCGCGCGGATCGAAGGTTATCTCGAATTGACCGAGCTTTACGAAGTCAGCTTCTCGGATGGGAGAGTAACATGATCCCCATGGAAGGCGGAACACAAGGCAGCCTGCAGACGCGCCCCGGCATAAAGGGCAGCGCCGAAAGCCTCGACAAAGCGCGCGAGGATACGATTCTCAGCCCGCGCTTCTACACCACCGATTTCGAGGCGATGGATCGCCTTGATGTCAGCCTGGTGCGTTCCGAATGGAACGCCGTGATCAAGGAGCTGCGCGCCGATCACAACAAGGCGCATTTCGTCAAGACCGACGAATTCAAGAACGATCTGGAATCG
>DAIMKE010000971.1:0-3271 GCA_036721875.1 Bradyrhizobium sp.
CGCCGACTGGTCCATGTCGCCGTGCAGGGCGCCGACGCTGAAGCCATGCTTCTGCAGCGATTTGTAAACGACGGCGACTTCGCGCTTGCGGTTACAGAAGATGATCGCGTTGTTGAGATCCTTGGCGTCGCGCAGGAGGCGGCGGAGGATTTCACGCTTCTCATGCGGCTCGCGGCCGCATCCGACCTGGAATTGCGACACGCCCACTGCAGTCGTGGCAGGCTTGGAGACTTCGATGCGCTCGGGATTGTGCAGGAAGGCTTCGGAGATGCGGCTGATTTCCGGCGGCATGGTCGCCGTGAAGAACAATGTCTGCCGCGTGAACGGCACCAGCTTGCAGATGCGTTCGATGTCGGGAATGAAGCCCATGTCCAGCATGCGGTCGGCTTCGTCGATGACCAGCAGTTCGACGCCGGTGAGCAGGAGACCGCCGCGTTCGGTGTGGTCGAGCAGGCGGCCGGGCGTTGCAATCAGGACGTCGACGCCGCGCGTCAGCTTGGTGTCCTGGTCGCCGAACGAGACGCCGCCGATCAGGAGTGCGACGTTGAGTTTCTGGCCGACGCCGTATTTGTCGAAATTCTCTTTGACCTGGGCGGCGAGTTCGCGGGTCGGTTCGAGGATCAGGGTGCGGGGCATTCGTGCCCGGGCGCGGCCCTTTTCAAGCATGGTGAGCATCGGCAGGACGAAAGCAGCGGTCTTGCCGGTGCCGGTCTGGGCGATGCCGAGAACGTCGCGGCGGGCCAGAACGTGGGGGATCGCCTGTTCCTGGATGGGAGTAGGGGTCGTGTAACCCGAGGCCGCAACTGCGGCGAGGACCTTATCGGAAAGGCCAAGATGGGAAAAAGACATTGAGCCTCTAGTCGACACCGCCGTTCGGAATCGAGGGTAAAAAGGCTGTCGCGTTTTGCCCCGAAACGGCGCGCTCTAGAAAGCTGGGGGCTCTGACTTACGCAGACGAGCGGCAAACCAGGGAATCGCGTTTCGATCCAAGGCCGCGTTGAGCCGGAACATAGGGCCCAATTGGCTAAAGTCAATGGAGCGGGGGCGCGAAGGTCCGAAAAAGCTTAATGTTTTTGCACAAATTGCCCCGGAACTCCCTGTTATCGCGAGGTGGCGGAAGCCTCATTTGCGGCTTAGCCGCTGCTGACAAGCCGCTGATTCTGCTCACCTCGACCAAATCTAACGCTGCAGTTGCAATCCGTCCTCTCCGGGTGTCCTTTGCGTGGCGCGGAAACTGCCCGGCGACATGCCGTGGGCCGCCTGGAACGCGCGATAGAATGTCGCGAGGCTGTTGAAGCCGCAGGCCAGCGCGACTTCCGAAATCGACTGCTCCCGGGGCTGCGTCAGCAGCCGGCGGCTTTCGGACAGGCGCTCCGCGGTCACGGTCTGGGCAAAGCTGATTTCGGTGGTTTCGAACAGGATGTGCAGGTGACGAACGGATATCCCGAGCAACTCCGCCACCAGCGCAGGCGAAAGCGTTGTCCGCGAGATGTTGCGCGCGATCAACCGCCGAGCCAGCGACAGGCGGCCGACGCGAAGCGCGTGGAGCGCCGCCCGGCTGCTCGGCCGGATGAGACCGCGTTCGATCAGGGCCAGTTGAGCCAGCGTCTGTACCAGCGATCGTGCGCGCTCGGGTTCACGCGCGTCGTCCGTTTCCTTGAGGTCGCGGAAGCATGAAGCCAGAAGCGGGACCAGCGCGCCGTTTTCGCAGAGCGGTTTCGGCACGAGATCGCCGAGGCCAGCCTTCACAAGGCCCGCTTGCGACGGCCGCAGGTCCGCCGCAGGGACCTTGAGGATGCGCAGGTGAAAGCCGTCGGCGGCCAGCGGGGAGGTTTCGTAGGGCAGGTCCGAATAACTTGTCGCGAACATTCCATGATGAATGCAAAATCCCGGATTGCCGCTGAAGCGGCTGCCGGAGCCGAGCTGCTGATAGATGCAAAGGCTGCTGTCGGGCGCGTCTGCGATGCTGCCGTGCTCGTTTGCGCGGGGCGGCGCGCGCAACTCGATCAGGCTGGCCGCTCCGATTCGGCGCAGCACGACGGCGTCCTGGATTTCGGGAGATAGAGACATGGTAAGAACAAAATCCGACCGGATCATCATTGATCCGCCGCGAATTGTACGGTGAGCCCACACAACCTGAACTGACCATTTTTGGGTGCTGGCCGCGGCCCCCCGCCTTTATGGGGGAGGTGAACCAATGGCGCCGGTGTTCCGACTACGGCATAGGATGGCTCGCACGGGCCGTGGATTGAGTCGTGCAGGCAGGGATTTTCGATGAGCGTTTGGCTTTCCAGATTGTTGGCGGCGTCCTTGGCCGCGGCTAGCATTGCTGTGACGCTTGCGGCCATTGTGTCGCCCGCGCAGGCCGCAAAGCGCGTCGCGCTGGTGGTCGGCAACAACGACTACCGAAACGTGCCCAAGCTGTTGAAGGCGGTCAACGACGCCCGCACCATGGGCGACACGCTCAAGCAACTCGGCTTCACGGTGATGGTCGCCGAGAACCAGAGCCGGCAGGCGTTCAGCCAGACGCTGCTGGCGTTCGACAAGTCGGTCGAGGCCGGCGACACCGCGTTCTTCTTCTACGCCGGCCACGGTTTTGAGATCGCCGGACAGAATTTCCTGCTGCCGACCGACGTGCCGGCGGCGACCGAAGGCCAGGAAGAGCTGGTGCGCGACGCCTCTGTCCTCGCGGATCGAATCATCGAGCGGCTGCAGAACAGGAAAGTGCGCACCGCGATCCTGGTGTTCGATGCCTGCCGCAACAATCCGTTCGAGCGCACCGGCACCCGTGCGGTTGCCGGCGGCGGCGGCCTCGCGCCGATGACGCAACTGCCGGAAGGCGTGTTCTCGGTATTCTCCGCAGGACCCCGGCAGACTGCGCTCGACCGGCTCTCCAACGACGATACCAATCCCAATTCGGTCTTCACGCGAACTTTTGCCAAGGAGCTGACGCAGCCCGGCGCCAACCTCGTCCAGGTCGCGCAGCGCACGCGGCGCCTCGTCAGCGAACTGGCGGAGACGGTCCGCCACAAGCAGATCCCGGTCTACTTCGACCAGATGGTCGACGACGTCTTTCTCAACGGTATGGCAAAGGGGCCGGCCGAGGTGGCGAAGCCCGCTGAGTCGCCGCAGAAGCTCGCGGCCTTGCCGCCGGTGCAGCAGCTCAAGCCGCAGAACGATTCCGTGAACGCGCCGATCGCCATGTTCTCGCGCCACAATGGCGGCTGGACCGTGGTGTTCTCGATTGCCGACCCGACGCTCGGCATTTCCT
>DAIMKE010000972.1:0-3271 GCA_036721875.1 Bradyrhizobium sp.
CCTCAAGCTATCGACATCACCGCGAGCGACGAGATGCCCAAGCGGCAATTTGCACCTCCATCGTCAGCAGATGGTGTTGGGCTTAATCTGTCCTACACGATCAATTTGAACCTGCCGGCCACTGCTGATCAGGCAGTCTTCAACGCAATTTTCAGAAGCCTCCGGGAGCATCTTCTGAATGGCCAGTAGAGATGTTCTCGACAAGATAAAGGCTTTCGGTATGACCAACCAGTTGGTCACAGGAGAGTTGTCACAAATCGAGCGGACCCACGACATTGTACTGGGGCATGTCCCACCTGTAGTTGAGGCGGAAGAGCGCGACTATTATCCGCAGCTTGATGCGGCGGCGCGGGCTGAAGCGGCCCGTATGGCCCGACATTATGAGGTCTTTTATGCACTTGAGCGGACGATTCGTGCCCTCGTCAATCAGACACTTGAAGAAGCGGATGGAACTGCCGATTGGTGGGCCGGAACCAGAGCGGCCGCCCACACAAAAAGTGAGGTCGAGCAGCGGATACAGAAGGAGCTTCATGCAGGCGTTAGTCGTAGGTCAGACGATGCGTTAGATTACACGACGTTTGGCGAGCTTGCGCAGATCATTACCGGAAACTGGGCGGTCTTTGGCGCGTTATTTACTAGTAAATCTGCTGTTGAAAGAGTTCTAACTAACTTAAACGCCATCAGAAATCCTATCGCTCATTGCTGCGCAATGGGCGACGATGAGGAAATCCGCCTGCGGCTGGCTGTCCGTGACTGGTTTCGCTGCATGGAAGTCGCCCGCTGACGCCAAAGATCACTGCATTCTCCTACGCCTAACCGCCATCAGGATCTTTGTAGGTACCGCGCGGCGGGGAAGCGGCACTTGTTGATTTGCAGAGTAAGATGAGCTGGAGCAGAGGCTCGACAGCCAAGCCAAAGTGCCCCAAAGCCCCCCAACAAAAAAGGGGACGGCGATTGCTCGCCATCCCCCGGAATGCTCCGGCGAGCGGGCTTTGCGGCCCGCCTCCGTTCGATCAGCGCGAGTAGAACTCGATGACCAGGTTCGGTTCCATCTGCACCGCATAGGGCACGTCCGTCAGCGTCGGCGTGCGGGTGTAGGTGGCGGTCGACTTGCCGTGGTCGACGTCCAGATAATCCGGCACGTCGCGCTCGGCGAGCTGGGCCGATTCGAGCACGATGGCGAGCTGGCGCGAGCTCTCCTTGACCGCGACGACGTCACCCGGCTTGACCTGGTAGGACGCGATGTTGACGCGCTTGCCGTTGACCGTGATGTGGCCATGGTTGACGAACTGACGGGCGGCGAAGACCGTCGGCACGAACTTGGCGCGGTAGATCACGGCATCCAGGCGGCGCTCGAGCAGGCCGATCAGGTTCTCGCCCGAGTCGCCCTTCAGGCGGATCGCCTCGGCGTAGTAGCGGCGGAACTGCTTCTCGGAGATCGAGCCGTAATAGCCCTTCAGCTTCTGCTTGGCGCGCAGCTGCGTGCCGAAGTCGGACGGCTTGCCCTTGCGGCGCTGGCCGTGCTGGCCGGGGCCGTATTCGCGGCGGTTGACCGGAGACTTCGGGCGGCCCCAGATGTTCTGACCGAGACGGCGGTCAATCTTGTATTTCGCCTCATGGCGCTTCGACATATCGCGTGTCCTCGTGAGTTCGCGAGTTGAGGACCGCGCCCTCCTGCTCTCCCGCATGGGGCGGGAGCGACAGATCCGGCTTCCGAAGACAACGGATCACGGGTGCGGAAAAAGCCACGCGGGCCTTTTGGGCCCGCGCGACGCCGGCTTAGAACCATGTGGGGCCGAGTTTGTCAAACCCCAGGGGCGGTCGGGGCTGTCTTCTCGCCACCTCCAGCTTCAATCGTGCGTCATCCTGGACTTCGCGCAGCGAAGGCCGGGATCCATCGGAGGGCGTCGAGGCCTCCGATGGATCCCGGTCGACCTGCGGTCGCCCAGGATGACGGGGAGGTGGTGGGTAGGCTGGGAGCGGGCCCGTCAATTCCTATACATGGCGCCCCTGCGCGCGGTGGCCTCGCGCGGGGGCTTGCGACCTGCCACGATCCGGCCCGCTCGATTCCGACTGAAGGTACCGCCATGGCCCTCGCCACACCGCCCGTCCAGGACAATGCCTATGCCGCCGCGCTCGCGCTGCTCGACCGCGCGCCGCTGATCGACGGGCATAACGACCTGCCTTACGTCATCCGGCTCGACCGCACGGCGAAGGGCGATGTCGGCCTCTACGACCTGACCAAGGTCCATGAGAAGGGCGACACCGACATCCCGCGCATGCAGGCGGGCAAGCTCGCGGCGCAGTTCTTCGCGGCCTATGTCCCGCCCAAGCAGCGCAACCCGGCCGGCTTCGCACTCGCGCAGATCGCGCTGATGCGCGACATCCTCAAGCGCCATGCCGACGTGTTCCGACCGGGATTGAGCGCCGCCGATGTGCTCGCGGCCAAGGCGGAGGGGCGGATCGCGCTGTTCATGACGATCGAGAACGGCACGGCGCTGGACGGCGAGCTCGACGCACTCGACGCCTATTTCGACCTCGGCGTGCGGCTGATGACGCTCTGCCACAACGACAGCCATGACTGGTGCGATTCCGCCACCGACGCGCCCCGCAACAACGGGCTCAGCGCCTTCGGCCAGCAGGTGATCGGCAGGATGAACCGGCTCGGCATGGTCGTCGACCTCGCCCATGTCTCGCCCAAGGTGATGCACGACACGCTCGACGTGACGCGGGCGCCCGTCGTCTGGTCGCATTCCAACGCTTTTTCGCTCTGCGACCATCCGCGCAACGTCCCTGACGACGTGCTCGACCGCGTCGCGGGCAATGGCGGCGTGGTGATGGCGACCTTCGTGCCGGACTTCATCAGCCAGGCCTCGCGCGACTGGCACCGCCCGGCAAAGGACCAGTACGGCAAGAGCCCCGAGGGGATCGACCATGTGAAGGTCGAGGCCGATCTCGCCGCCAAGGCGGGGCCGAAGCCGAAGGCGACGCTAACGCAGTATTGCGACCATCTCGACTATCTGGCCAAGCGCATCGGCCACGACCATGTCGGCATCGGTTCGGATTTCTTCGGCTGGATCAACCCCGACGGGCTGGAGGATACCAGCGTCTTCCCGGCGCTGGTGGCGGAGCTGATCCGGCGCGGTTGGTCGGAAGGCGATCTCGAAAAGCTTGCCGGCGGCAACACGCTGCGGGTGCTGCGGGCGGTCGAGGCGGCGGCGGGCTAAGGACGTCAGCGTACCGTCATGGTCGGGCTTGTCCCGACCATCCA
>DAIMKE010000973.1:0-3269 GCA_036721875.1 Bradyrhizobium sp.
CTGCCGACGTCGGTGCGACCAGCTTGACCTGCCGCAGCGTCGTCTGGATCGCCTCGCTCCGGCCGATGATGCCCCGCGGATTGGTCTCGATGCGAATCTCCTCCTGCAAATAGGCGTTTTCAAGCTCCAGCCGCTCGCGCAGGCGGTCGACCTCGGCGAGCGCGGCGTGCAGCTTCTCGTCCGCCTCGCGCCGCTGGCTGACGTCGCGGAAAACGATGACGGCGCCGACCACCACGCCGCGGTCGCGAATGGGAGTGGAAGTGTATTCGACCCAGACCGGGGTGCCGTCCTTCCGCCAGAACACCTCGCCCTCGACCTGGTGCACGGCGCCGTCGCGGAACGCCGCATAGATCGGGCAGTCATGATCGGGATAGTGCCGCCCGTCGTGATGGGTGTGATGAACGATCGGGTGGATCTCCTTGCCGACCAGTTCGTCCGCGCTCCAGCCCAGCATGCGCTCGGCGGCCGGGTTGACGAAGGTGGTCTTGCCTTCCGCGTTCACGCCGTAAATGCCTTCGCCGGCGGCGCGCAGGATCAGCTGGTTCTCGCGTTCGATGTCCTGGAACACGCGCTCGACCCGCTGCCAGGTCGCGATGCCGCCGCGCATGTGGTCCTCGGCCGCCGCATCGACATAGCGCCGGCGGCGGGCGTCGAGATCGCTCATGGTGAGCAGCACCAGCGGGCGGCCGTCGCCGGGCAGTAGGCTGCCGGCATATTCCAGGCGCAGGCTTTGGCCCGTGGCGTGGCGCGGGGTCAGCGCGTTGGTCCAGTAGGCGCCCTTGTCGAGCACGGCCTGCGTGAACACGATCAGCGCCGGCAATTGCCCGCTATGCAGTGCGCTGACTTTGGTTTGCCGCAGCAAGGCACGATCGTAGCCGAGCAGGGTGCAGGCGGCCGGATTGGCGTCGAGGATCAGGTCGGCGTGGGGATCGAGCAGCAGGGTCGGTTCGATGCCAAACTCGAACGCGGCGGCGCGGAGGCCCGCGTCCTGCGGCGCGGCCGTTGAACTCAACGCCAGATCCATCCGGTCGACTCCGAAAAATCGTAATTGAACTACGAATTTTCGTTTATCACGAATTCTCGTAGTGGCCAAGTTCATTCAAAACCCTGCGACATCAATGTAACCGCCAAAGAAGTGGGCTGGCATGTGCCTTGCTTAATTAGGGGGCAACCCCCTGCAGGAGGTCTCATGTCTACCTTCGACAACCCATTCGATCCCAACCGCAGTCTTCGTGCTGGAGGCTGCAACTGCGGCCAGCACGTCAGCGAAGCCGAACACGAGCGCGCCGCCCTCGCACTGCGCTGCGAGCCTCAGCCCAGCGAGGACAAACGCTACGAGGGCGTCGTGGCGTCTGCCGTGATGCGGGCGATGTTCCCGAAAGACGCGGCGCGGCGCGCCTTCCTGAAATCGGTCGGCGCCTCGACCGCGCTGGCCGCGATCTCGCAATTCTTCCCGCTCAAGACCGCCACCGAAGTCTTTGCGCAGGCGGGTACGCCGGAGAAGAAGGACCTCAAGGTCGGCTTCATCCCGATCACCTGCGCCACGCCGATCATCATGGCGGCACCGCTCGGCTTCTATTCCAAGCACGGCCTCAACGTCGAAGTGGTGAAGACCGCCGGCTGGGCCGTCGTTCGCGACAAGACCATCAACAAGGAATACGACGCCGCGCACATGCTTGCGCCGATGCCGATCGCCATCACGCTCGGGCTGGGCGCCAATGCGATCCCGTTCACGGTGCCGGCGATCGAGAACATCAACGGGCAGGGCATCACGCTCGCCATGAAGCACAAGGACAAGCGCAACCCAAAGGACTGGAAGGGCATGAAGTTCGCCATTCCGTTCGACTATTCGATGCACAATTACCTGCTGCGCTATTATCTGGCCGAGCACGGCCTCGATCCCGATACCGACGTGCAGCTCCGTTCGGTGCCGCCGCCGGAGATGGTCGCCAACCTCCGCGCCGACAACATCGACGGCTTCCTCGCACCCGACAACATCTGCCAGCGCGCGATCTATGATGGCGTCGGCTTCATGCACATCCTGTCCAAGGAGATCTGGGACGGTCATCCCTGCTGCAGCTTTGCCGCCAGCCGTGAGTTCATCACCAACTCGCCGAACAGCTTTGCGGCGCTGACGCGGGCGATCGTGGACGCGACCGCCTATGCGTCGAAGGCCGAAAACCGTAAGCAGATTGCCGAGGCGATCGCGCCGGCGAACTACATCAATGCGCCCGTCACCGTGCTGGAGCAGGTCCTGACCGGCACCTATGCGGACGGCCTCGGCGGCGTGAAGACGGATGCCAAGCGCGTCGATTTCGATCCGTTCCCCTGGCAGTCGTTTGCGGTGTGGATGCTGACGCAGATGAAGCGCTGGGGCCAGATCAAGGGCGACGTCGACTACAAGGCGGTGGCCGAGCAGGTCTATCTCGCGACCGACACCGCCAAGGTCATGAAGGAGATGGGGCTGACACCGCCGACGACGTCGTACAAGTCGTTCGCCGTGATGGGCAAGACATTCGATCCGGCGAAGCCGGACGATTATCTCGCCAGCTTCAAGATCAGGAAGGCGTCGTGATGAACAACGCACTCGTGTCCCGGACGCGGCGCAGCGCGCAGCACGAAGTGCGTAGCGGTTCGCTGCTGAGCCGGGACCGCCTCACGTGCGGTGGGTCCCGGTTCTGCGGAGCATCGCTTCGCTTCGCTACGTGCTGCACCGCGCCCGGGACACGGATCGTGCAGCCATGACCTTCTCCCTTCGCTTCCGCGCGGCGGTGGTGTCCATCGCGCTGTTCGCCGCCTTCCTCGGCATCTGGCATCTCGCCACGCGCTCGACGGCTGCGACCACCGCCATGTCTCCGGAATACGCCAAGCTGATGGGGCTGACGGCAACGCAGGGCAAGTCGGCGATGCCGGGCCCGCTCGATGTCGGTGCGAAATTGTGGGAGCACCTCAAGCAGCCGTTCTACGACAACGGGCCGAACGACAAGGGTCTTGGCATCCAGATCGGCTACTCCATCGGCCGCGTCGGCCTCGGCTATCTGCTCGCGGTTATCGTCGCGATCCCGCTCGGTTTCCTGATCGGCATGTCGCCGTTGATGAGCAAGGCGCTCGATCCGTTCATCCAGGTGCTGAAGCCGATCTCGCCGCTCGCCTGGATGCCGCTGGCGCTCTACACCATCAAGGATTCCTCGATCTCGGCGATTTTCGTCATCTTCATCTGCTCGGTGTGGCCGATGCTGCTCAACACGGCGTTCGGCGTCGCGGCCGTG
>DAIMKE010000974.1:0-3266 GCA_036721875.1 Bradyrhizobium sp.
GTCTTTCGGAATCCGGGATTAAGGTGAATATTCACCGCGGGCTAAAAACCCTGGCCGCGCTGATTGCCCGGGAAGCGAGATCATGAAGACGGATGATTTGATCGCGGCACTCAGTGCCCGCGTCGAGCCGGTCGATCGCCGATCGGTCGGTCGGACAGTGGGCCTCGCCCTTGCGGCCGCAACGGTTCTGACGTTGGGCGGCATATTGGTCGGCCTGGGTACCCGGTCCGATCTGACGACCGGTCACGCCGTCGTTTCCGTGCTCCTGAAGATTGTGTTCGCGGTCGGAATCGTCGTGTTGGCATCGGCCTACCTGATGCGACTGGCGCGGCCGGGCGGAGAACGTAGGTCCTCTTCGAGGTGGGCCGTCCTCCCATTCGCAGGCATCTTGTTGCTTGCCGCAATCAGCCTCGGGCTGGCGCCCAGTACGCATTGGGCCAAGATGGTCATGGGTGACGAGTGGCTAGAGTGCATTATCTCGATCCCGATCATCGCGATCGTACCTTTCACCGTCGTTATCGCGGCGGTGCGAACGGCGGCGCCGACCAATCTCGTCCGGACAGGTGCCTTTGCGGGTCTTGTTTCGGGCGGCATCAGCGCCACGGGTTACGCGCTTCATTGCTCCGACGATTCCTTGCCATTTGTCGCAATCTGGTACGGCGGGACGATTGTGCTCTGCACCCTGGCAGGGGCGATGCTGGGCCCCAGGTTGCTGCGTTGGTAGCGAGACCGAACCGTTTTCACGTCGGCGTGAGCCCTGTAACCGAACGGCGATTTCTTCCGAACTCATCGATGAGAGGGCCTCAAATCCTTCCTTCAAGTGAGCAGGAGCCGGGTCATGTTCAAGCGGACCTTCAGAACTATGTTGCTGGTGCTGCCGTTGGTTGCAGTGTCGGCGAGTGCCTTTGCAGGGGCCACGATTTCGGATCGGCGGTATTGGCCAAACGAGGCCAGGCGGGGCGCGCAAGCGATGTCGAACCCACAAGGTGGCTGGAGCTCTGCGTTCGGCTCCGTTCCCGCGACACCGGGCCACTACTTCGCGCCACCTGTTGATTCGAGCAGGCGGGTTTGGAGATATCAGGGAGGCCCGAAGTCCCCGATGATACAGAACTAGACCAAGTCGACGCCCTGTCAGTCGGCGAGCGCATCGCGCAACGTGCTTAGGCAGCGGTCGCCGCAAGCGCCTTGTTTGCGGGCGTTTCCGGTCCGATCTGCTTGATCTCGATCAAGAAGAAGGTTTCGGCAAGTTGTTTACTTACTATTGGGTAGCAGGAGTTCACGATGTCGGTGCAAGATCGTTCCGGTCACCAAGGACATGCGCCTGAGGGTTTGTCGCTCAAATCGCGTGCCGGGCTGGTTCTGATCGGATTTCTTATCATCGCAGGTGCCCTGCTGTTCACTGAGCATAGAGCGCACGTGCTCGGATTGCTTGTCTGGCTTCCAATCCTCGCCTGCCCGCTGATGCATTTGTTCATGCATCACGGACACACGCATCATCACGCCGACAATCAACAGAACGATCCAAGGAGCGTGTGATGCATGATTCTACGCCCGCTTACGGCCTCTGGAGCCTTGTCATCGTCAACTCTGCGGTCTTCATCCTGTTCGCATACAGCTTCTTCAAGCCGCAGACCTCCCGGGACTGGCGTTCGTTCGGCGCATTCAGTGCGTTTCTGGTGGCGCTATTCGTGGAGATGTACGGCTTCCCGCTCACCATTTACTTCCTCTCGGGCTGGCTGCAGTCGCGGTTTCCCGACGTGGACTGGTTCTCGCACGACGCCGGTCATCTGCTCGAGATGGTGTTCGGTTGGAAGGCCAATCCGCACGCCGGACCTTTCCACATCCTGAGCTTCATCTTCATCGCCGCCGGGTTCATTCTGATCTCCGCCGCCTGGAAGGTGTTGTACGACGCGCAGCAGACGCGCAGTCTCGCCACGGCCGGTCCCTACAGCTATGTGCGCCATCCGCAATATGTCGGCTTCATCCTCGTCATGCTCGGCTTCCTGTTGCAGTGGCCGACAATTCTCACGCTCGCAATGTTTCCGGTGCTGACGATCATGTACGTGAAGCTGGCGAGAAACGAGGAGTTGGACGCCAAGTCGGAGTTCGGCGAGGCCTATACGAAATACGCTGCGGAAGTCCCGGGCTTCATACCGCGCCTGAGCCGAATTCTCGGGCAGGGCTCGACCGACAGCACCTATCGTCACGGTTGATCCGGCTGCCACGATGCGCGACGCACCGTATCGCTGGCGTCTGTCCTCGATGCTGTTGGCGGCCTCCGGTATCCTGTTGATCGGGGTCGGCGTCTACTTCCTCCTCCTTCGGCCTCCCCTGCTGCCGGACGACATCCGGTACATGAGCCTTACTTCGATCGAATTGCAGTTGATCGGGCCCAGACTGACATCATGGCCCACCCATGTCTTCCGCGTGATGGGCGGCTACGTGACGGCTACGGGAATGCTCGCGCTCACCCTGGCGTTGACGTCCTTCCGAGACCATCGCGCTGTAGCTGCGGTCGGCGCCGGGGTCGCCAGCGGGCTTTCGATCGGGTTGATGGCCGCCGTCAACTTCATGATCCATTCCGATTTCAAGTGGGTTCTGCTCGGCATCGCCCTCGTTTGGGGGGTGAGCATTGTCATGTTCGTCCGAGAAGCCGTCGTTTCTCCGAAGGCGGCCGAGCCGGCTGGTTCGAGGCACCAGCGCCGAGCGCGATAACGGCAGGCGGACGTCTGTCACGCTCATTCAGACATGTTGCGGGTAGAGTGAGAGGTCTAACTCGCGTTCGAGGACGTAGTGCGGCTGAATTGCGAGGCCGGACAGGAAAGACCGGGTGCGCCGAGACCGCACGAAAGTAGTTCGGACCAAATATCTTCCGACGTTTCCGCGAACCGGAAGAGATCGCAGTCGGATCGATCGATCGTGCCGCTGTCGATCAGCGCCTCGAAGTTGACAGCAGACCGCCAGTATTGTTCGTCAAACAGAACGATCGGAATGGCCGGCGCCTTCTTCGTCTGCCGCAGCGTCAGGATTTCGAACAACTCGTCGAAAGTCCCGAAGCCTCCCGGGAACGCAACGAGCGCATTGGCGCGCATGGCCAAGTGCATCTTCCGCATCGCGAAATAGTGGAATCGAAACGTCAGCGCTGGCGTGGAGTAAGGGTTTGGCTGTTGCTCCTCCGGAAGCGTGATGTTGAAGCCGATGGAAGGCGCTCCCGCGTCGCCGGCTCCTCGGTTTGCGGCTTCCATGATCCCCGGGCCACCGCCGGT
>DAIMKE010000975.1:0-3262 GCA_036721875.1 Bradyrhizobium sp.
GCGTAGCACTGCGTCCAGGTGGAGAGTTTTGGTTGCGTGACGGTTTGTTTGAAGACGGAATTGTCGAATACGTTGATCGTGGTTCGCGATCAAGTCAGGCAATCATACTTTTAACATTATTTGCGTGACTTCGCGAGCCGCGCACAGCGCGGCGAGCGCGACCGCGGGGAACGCGCGGTCGCCGCCGATCCGCAAATTGCGGATCGGCGCAAATTGACGATTTGCGATGTTGGAACTCCAGACAGATCGTGAGCCGCGCGGCATCGATAGCCGCGCGGCTCGTTTGCGTCAGGCGGCGCGCTCCAACAGCCTCCGCGCCTTGCCCTCCAATTCGAGCCGGGTGTCCTGATGGGTCTTAGTTCGCGCGAGCGCCGTGATGCCCTGCACGAAATCGAAGATGCTCTCGGGCTTGCGATGTTCTTCGCTCAACACGGTCTCGATGATCTTCGCGGTCTCCGATTTGGAGAAACCGCGCTTGCGCAGGAAGCTCTCGCGGTCCTCGTCGCTGCGCGCAACGACCCGCTCCCGCGCCGCCTTGATCCCGGCGATGAACGGGGCGGGTGAGGAATTGGCGAAACTCGCGAGCGCCGGTGCCGCCTCGTGCGCAAAACGCTGTGCGGCAAATTTGGAATGCCTGATCGTGATCTCCTCAAAATTCTCGACACCCCAGAGATTGCGGTTCATGCACACCGCGCGGAGATAGAAAGAGGCGATGCCGAGCGTCTTCGATCCGACTTCCGAGTTCCAGCAGTAAAAGCCCCGGAAATACAAATCCGGAGATCCGTCCGCCAAGCGTCCCGCCTCGATAGGATGGGTATCATCCACCAGAAACAGAAACACATCGCGATCGCTGGCATAGAGCGTCGTAGTATCTTTGGTGATGTCCACGAACGGATTATGCGTCATCGTCGCCCAATCCAGCACGCCCGGCACCTTCCACATGGTGTCGCCGGTGCCGTTTCCCGCGATGCCAATCACGGCGGCGACAAGCTCGTGATCCCAGATGCGGCCATAATCCGGACCGGTGACGGCGCGAAGCGTGAGGCGACCGTCATCGGTTTCCAATGTTTTCAGTAGCTCGGTGCGGTGTGAGAGCAAGCCATGTTGCAGGTTGATCCCGGCCAAGGCTGCGGGAAGCTGCCGCATATAGGATGATGGGGCGCCGACCAAGGTGCAGAGCTGGCCGAAACTCCAATGCGTGGGCGCCACTGGTTCGTCACGTCCCGGCACTAACAAAGCCAGCCGCTCGGCATTGTCTCTGGTCGCCTCCACCTTTACGGCGCGGCTTTCCACGGTGCGGACCTCTGCGGACTCGGCGCGGCGGCGTACCGCATCATAAAGATCGGTCAGGCTGAGATAGCGCTCGTCATCGGGGCGGGCAAACCATTCCGACGATACGCGACCAACACGCTCGCCGCGCGAGGTGTCCACGCGAAAGCCGCTGGAAACAGGCCGCTCGTTCGGGGTCAGGGTCAGCATGGTCATGGATCATTCTCCTTAATCGGGCTTGGGTTAAAGCGCAGCGCTGCGCTGCAACCCTGCCCGTCGGCGAGACCGGGGGTGCAAGGTGCAAGGGCGGCCGGGACGGAGGGGGATCACCCGGCCTGCACAAGCCCCGGACACCGGTCCGGGGCGCGGAAGGTCGGGGAGACCGTCCCGGACGAGCCTCTCGCGATCCCTTGCGCCGCGCCGGGGGCAGCGCCCCAAGAAACCTCATCCGGCAAAAGCGCCAGCGGAGGCCGCAAAACCTGACACCCGACCATCCTGATCGCCGCATTCCTGATCGGCGGCGCAGCCATGAAAATGACGAAGCCCCGCTCGTGAGCGGGGCTTCTCGGTTGGTCCGACTCAATCGCCGTTGCGGCGGGACCAGATGGTGAAAATCGCTCGCCGATCGTGCTTCAGGATCTTGAGCCACGAAGAGACAAAAGCGGCGTGCTCGGCGCGAGGTTGATTGGCGAGGCCGAGATCGGCCATCACGAAACTGCTCGCCAGTTCGACGTCTATCCTGACGGCGAAGCCTGGGTTCGATCAGGAGGGACCTGCGGCCAGCACAGCGCGGAAGGCGTCCGGCAGGATCACGTTCGCCGGCGCGTCGGCGAACATCGGGGCGATCTGGTCCGGCCGGTATCCCGCCAGACCACACCCGATGGGCGTGACTTCAAAGCGGAGGTCCGCGCGTCGGCTCGCGTACTCAAGGAACTGGTCGACGTAGCCACGGATGGTCACCAGCGGAAGCACACGTAACTGCCGATCCTTGGTGGGAATCGCATAAGCGTTCCCCTGGGGCCCGACACCCTGGCCGTAGATCGCACCACGGTGCTGTCGAGCCCAGAGGGCGGCGCCTTTGCCGTGGCGACCTGCAAGGTTGGATCCGAAGACAAAGACGGGATCGATGGACGTCGAGATTTGCATGGAGAACTCCTGGTGCTGCCGCTCACCGCGAGCGGTACGGCTCCAAAGCGGCGCCGGGGGCCCCGCACAGTCACCGGAGCGGGAGCCTTGGGGCTTCCGCGGAGGGGAACGGCGAAGCCGTTGACTTTGCGGGTCCGGCGGCACGATGGGAGAGTAACGCGCGCTCGCGCCTGCCGAAGGCGGGCGCTCGACACCCTGAGCCAGAAGGCGACGTAGGCCGCGTGATCACCTCGCGCGGATGGTAGGCGATGCCGAGGTCCGCCAGAAGGAAGGAAGCGGTCAGTTCTGCAACAATCCTGACAGTCCAGCCCCTTTTTGAAATTTTTTGGCGTTGGAGATGGTGCTGGTCATGCTGCCATCTCCTCGACTTGGGGCTGCTGGGCATGCATCCAATCGGCGGCCTGCCGAGCCTTGCCGACAGCGGTGAAGATAGCATGGGGATCGCCCTTCAGAAGGCGCAGCCATGAACATGACGAAGCCCCGCTCGTGAGCGGGGCTTCTTGGTTGGTTTGGCTCACTCGACGTTGCGGCGGGACCAGATGAGGTTATGGCTCGCCCCGTCCTCGGCCTCGACCAGGCTGGCATAGATCGGCGCGGGGAAGCTCGGATCGTCCAGCTTGACGGAGAGATATTCGCGCTGCGTCTCGCGGGCGGTCTTCTTCCAGGCTGCACCAAAATCAATTGTGCCTGCGAAGATGCGGAAGTCGGGGCCGCGCTCGCTGTCGCTCTCCGCGGGGACGAACTTCACGGTCTTGACGTTGAGGTTCAGGGTCTTGACCGTGCCGGTGAAATCGTTTTAGGTCAGTTGGCAACCGTCTTTCTGAAATGAAGCGGTTGATCCGATAGC
>DAIMKE010000976.1:0-3262 GCA_036721875.1 Bradyrhizobium sp.
AGGCTGACGGGCGCAGCACCAGTTCGCTCGATGCTTTCGAGAACCGCCGATGTCCAGTCGGCATTGGTCGGTTGCTTGATCGTCTCGACTGCAAAGCCTTGTGCCTCGGCCCGCAAATGCCATTCCAGCACAGGCGAGGAGTGATCGTTCTCCAGAACGAGGACGCGCGTACCGCGGCCGGGCGTCAGAAGCTTCGCCGCGGTCGCGACGCCATAGCTGACCGAAGGGATCAGCGCGATGTCGGCAGGCTCGGCCTGGATCAGCCGCGCGGCCGCGGTTCGCGCGCGTTCATGCTGCGCGTTGGCAAAGCTGGCCTCGATCGTCCAGGGCGCACCCTTGCGTCCCACCGCGGCACGGCCGGCTTCCAGGGTACGGAGTGGCAGCGGGCTGTAGGAGGCGGCATTGAGGTAGCAGACGTGACGCGGGATATCGAACAGGGGGCGCTGCGACGGGAACATTCGGATGGTCTCGCTGTGATGACGCATCCAATTATTGCCGATCCCGGCCATGCCAGCCACAGAAGCATTGCTCCGAGTTCTCTCGTGCCAGCCACAACGAATTGTCCGCTGGCGACGCCCTTGTGGCGATAATCGGCAGAGCCGATATAACAGGCACGATAACCCGCCGTGCGGCAGACCACCCATCAAAAAGCATGGCCGAGAGAAGCCTGGAGCCGAGCCAATGACCGATGCCCCCACCACCGATCCGACCGAGTACGTCCCGCCGAAAGTCTGGACCTGGAACAAGGCGAGCGGCGGCCGCTTCGCCAGCATCAACCGTCCGATCGCAGGCGCTACACACGAGGCGGAGCTGCCGGTCGGAAAGCATCCATTCCAGCTCTATTCGCTGGCGACGCCGAACGGCGTCAAGGTCACGGTCATGTTCGAGGAACTGCTCGCGGCCGGGCACAGCGGCGCGGAGTACGATGCGTGGTTGATCAAGATCGACGGCAACCAGTTCGGCAGCGGTTTCGTCGCGGTCAACCCGAATTCTAAGATTCCGGCGCTGATGGATCGCAGCGGACCGCAGCCGATCCGGCTGTTCGAGTCCGGCGCGATCCTGGTGCATCTGGCCGAAAAGTTCGGCGCCTTCCTGCCGGCCGGCGGGCAGGCGCGGGCCGAATGCCTGTCGTGGCTGTTCTGGCAGATGGGCAGCGCGCCGTTTCTCGGCGGCGGCTTCGGCCATTTCTATGCCTACGCGCCGACCAGGATCGAATACGCCATCGACCGCTACGCCATGGAGGTGAAGCGCCAGCTCGACGTGCTCGACCGGCGTCTGGCCGACAATGAATTTCTTGCAGGTCACGAATACACCATCGCCGACATGGCGACATGGCCGTGGTACGGCGCGCTGGCCAAGGGCCTGATCTATGGCGCCGGCGAATTCCTGTCGGTGCACGAATACAGGAACGTGCAGCGCTGGACCGATGCGATCGCAAAACGCCCCGCAGTGAAGCGCGGTCGCATGGTCAACCGCATTTCGGGCGATCCTGCGAGCCAGCTCCACGAGCGCCACGACGCCGGCGATTTCGACACGAAGACGCAGGACAAGATCGGCGAACCCGCGAAGACGTGAGGCAAGGTTTTTGGAGCAGGGGAAACGCCATGAGCTTCTTCGAAAAGGGCGCCGTTCGTATCCACTATGAGGAAGCCGGTTCCGGCTTCCCGCTGTTGCTGATCGCTGGTGGCGGATTGAACTCGAACATCTCGGGGATTACCGGCGACTATCCGCCCTTCAACGCGATGAAGGAGTTCGGAAACGAATATCGCTGCATCGCCTATGACCTGCGCAATGCGCCGCCCGGGCAATCCTCCGGCCCGCTCGAGATCGACCGTCCCTGGGATTCCCACACCGACGACCAGCTGGCCCTGATGGATCATCTCGGCTTCGAGAAATTCATGGTGCTGGGTTTTTGCATCGGCGGCCCCTTGATCTGGAATCTGATCAAGCGCGCGCCGGATCGCGTCGTGGCGGGCGTGCTGGCGATGCCGTCAGGCTCGCGGCCCGAGATGCGCGACCTGTTCTACGACAACAACATCAAGGGCTGGGCGCCGCAGCTGGTCGAGCGCCGGCCCGACATTACGATGGCGCAGGCGGAGAAATTCCTGACGAAGATGTATCGTACCGATCCCGATTTCGTCTTCACGGTCACGCGGGATTTCGTGCGCCAATGCCAGACGCCGGTCCTGATCCTGCCCGACGACATTCCGGCGCACCCCTACGCGGTAGCGATGGAAAGCGCGATGCTGGCACCGAACGCAGAAGTCAGCCTGTTTCCGTGGAAGGAGCCAAAGGATAGGGTGCCGCTTGCGGTGCGCCAGATCCGATCTTTCCTGCGTGCGCACCGGCCGGCATCATAGTCTGTAGGATGGGTAGAGCGCAGCGAAACCCATCACTTCGTTGCGCGGAGAGATGATGGGTTTCGCTGCGCTCTACCCATCTACGATCTAATCCGGCAATTTCTCTCCGGAGCCGCCGAGGTCGGAAGGTAAGTCGGCATATTTCGGCAGGCCGTCTTTCACCGACAGCGTCTTGCTCGCATAGTTCACATGCAGCGTCGGCTGGTGCGTATATCCCCGCAGCAGGTTGGCATAGACGTCGGTCAGCCGCATGCGCGGATGCTCGGTCATGACATGGCCGCCGCACACCTTGCAGAATTTGCGGTAGGAATTCTCGGTCTTGTTGTAGCTGCCGATGTCGGACGCACCTTTGGTGATGCGCACATCGCCGGACTTCCACAGGCTGAAGGCATTGACCGGCGCCGCCGACCACGCCTGGCAATCCGCGCAATGGCAGTAGCCGGCAAAAACCGGCGCGCCCGATGCTTCCACTTCGACCGCGCCGCAGAAGCAGCCGGCCTTGTAGGTCGCGGCATTCGTGTTCGTTGCCTGGCCGGGCGGCAGAAGGTCGTTGTACTCGGCGTGCTTGGACATGAAATTGCGAATGAAATCGCATTCGACCGTCAGCTTGCGCGCCTGCGCCCGCACCGCCTCGAGCGTCGCGCGCGCCAGTTTCGAGCCGACGCCCTTGCCGCCCAGCTCCGGCGGCACTTCGGTATGAACCAGCGTGATTGCGCCCGGTGATTTCCGGTAGGTGACGAAGGCGGTGTGCCCCTCGACGTCGAGTTTGAAGCGTTCGCGGGCTTCGTTGTCGCGGAAGTTCTCGGCCATGTGCTTCTCCTTCCCGCCCTACGAAGCTGCGCGCGCATCGGCCGGCGGCATAGAGTGTAGGATGGGGTAGAGGGAAGCGAAAACCATCAATT
>DAIMKE010000977.1:0-733 GCA_036721875.1 Bradyrhizobium sp.
GCATTCACCGATCCTGCCTTCATCGGCCGCTACCAGCCGAGCGTCTGGACGTATCCCTACGTTGCCTGCTGCGGCGTCGACTTCGATACGCCTGATCGAGCGAGCGGTCTCAAGAGCGTCGCCGACCGTCTCCACATGCCACTGTACAAACTTTCCGCGACCGAACTCGCTGATCCGCGCGGCCGGCTCGAGGCCATGAATCGCATGAGGTACGCCTCGCATGTGCGGACGCGTGATGGGCATAAGCAGGAAATCGGCTTTCAGGACTGGGAGTTCCAGCAGTTTGCTCCACGAAGACAGCCCCTGCCCGGCTCGCCCGTCAGCCTGGACGGTCATCTCTTCGCGCTGCGTCGCCCCCACGACATGAGCAAGCGCGTCTTCGAAAAGCAGCTTCATCAGCGGATCAGGAATGCGAGCTTCAATGCCTTCCTGCAGACGCCCGCCGGACGTGAGCATTGCGCCATGTTGGGACTCGCCCCCGAGGAGCAGATCCGGTGGACCCGCTACAAGTTCGGAGAGACCCTTCGCATCGACAAGGCGGAAGAGATCTACATCTTCCGCCCAACGGGCGAGGATGCCGACAGGCTCCTCATCATCCTGGAACGCATCGTCCATGACTGGGTCATGGGGAAGCTTGCGCGCCGGCCAAACCACTGGTGTGGCCGCAGTCAGCTCGCGAGACATAATGGTCGCGGCTGATGGGCCTTTCTGGTGCCGGGAAAACTTGAACTTT
>DAIMKE010000977.1:743-3262 GCA_036721875.1 Bradyrhizobium sp.
CTCCGGAACCGGGCGAAGACACATCCCATTGTTGGGCACGGCACCTTCACTTTCGGTTCCGTGCTCCTTGCCTCCAGGTTTTGCTGCGAACCGGCCCGTCTAGGCCCTGCTCGCCTTGAATTGCGGGTATTCGATCGACTGAACAGCATCGTTCAGAGCGACAAGATCGAATCCGGAGCCATAACCACTCGTCGTGTCGCCCAGGTGATGTCCCAAAACGGCCTGGGCGACGGGGTACAGGGCTCGCTTGCGAAGCTCATCGACCGCCCTGTGACGGAAGCTATGGAACGTCTTGTCCCGGTCTTTCGTCACGAATCCCCGCGCGTAGCGTCCCCACCATTTGCTGAAGTAGTGGGTGGTCTTGCCCTCATACTCGCGCAATTCCGGGAACAGCCGCAGCACGTTCAGCTTCTGTTGCTCCTCGACGTAGGCGAGCAGGCCCATCTCGATCAGCACCCGGTGGATCGGCACGCGCCGGCGCGATGACTTAGTTTTGCGGCTCGTGCTCTGTCCGGGTGTCTCGTCGACCTCCCGCATATCGAAAAAGTCGATGCCATTCTCGCTCTTGACGTCGACCAAGCGGAGCTGGCCGATTTCCTCCAGCCTTGCGCCAGAAAACAGGCTGATCAACGGAAGCCACTTCTGAGCCTCGCCGCCCCCCGCATCATACCGTTGACCATCGGCGTAAACCGGGGACGCCAGCAGCCTTTCCAGGTCACCATCGTCGTAGGGCTTGCGCGTCGAGACCTCGCCCTCCTTGAGTGCGAACTTCATCCCTTCACAGGGATTGCTCTCGATCTCTCCGTTGCGCACAGCCACGGCGAGCACAGCGGAAATGGCACCAATCGCCTTGTCGTTGATGGTTGCACGTGAGAGTACGGGCTGGCGCTCTGACGCAGCCCAGCTGTGGAGTTCCCAGAAGGGTCGGCCAGCCATGTCTTTCGGGACGTGTCGGGGACATCCCGTCAGCGCATCGCGATAAGCGCGGACATGCTTCTTCGAGATCAACGACAGCGGGACGTCGCCGTTGATCTCAATGAATCGATCGACATAGAGCCGATAGGCCTCTGCCGTACGTGCCGACGGCTTCCGCTCGGTTTTCCAGGTCTGGTAGGCCTCGACCAACCTCAAGCCCGGCACGGCTTCTACGACGACCGGCAGCGGCGCTTGCACTGGGGTCGGCACAGCATCCCCCTTCATGCGGTCGAGTACGGCCTGATGGCCCCTGATGCCGGCGCGTATGACTTCGAGAGCCAGGAGCCTGCGGTCCGGATGACCATGAGGCAGATCGACGCCTATTTCAGCGAGAACGGATTCGACCGCGCTTTCCCCGATCACGGCTGCGAGGTCGTTCCTGGCAGAGCGTGCCTGATCGACCGACAATCCCTTACTGGTCAGGCTTACGAGCGAGGGCACTTTCCGCGCACCGTCGAAGTCGTAGGTGTCTATCTGACGGACATGCGCCATCAGATGGTCCAACTCCCGAAGATGGGCTTCCCGCTTCGCGGCGTAGAGGCTGATTTCCTTACCGTCGCCAGCAGCGGCCATGTTGCCATAGATGATTTCGGTGAGGTCGGCCGGGCGCCCTGACAGCGCCTCTTCATCATCGGTGGCCAGGATGCGCCGATAGACGTCATCCGCAATCTGCCGGATCGTCTCTTGGGGCAAAGCCGGCAGACGCGTGGCGCCGGGGGGACGCGCGCGTCGACGTGGAAACGTCGTCTTCGCGAAGTCGATCAGGCGCTCGACCTGAGGATGGACTTCAAGCCACCGCTGGCGCGCGATCGACAGATCGCTGGTGGCCAGGGCCACCTTGATCACGGGCCGGCCGCCGACCTTCCGCCGCTCGCTCGACCACGAGAGCTGCAGATCGCCCGAAATCGATTCAGCCAGTCCGTTGGCCAGGTGGCGAACATAGCTGAAGCCCCCTTCCGGGCGCTTCACCAGATAGATCATCCCGGAGGTTGAAGACCGTCCCATCAGCGCCCTGCCCGGCACTGATTCATACCAGGATTCATACCAGGAATCCTACCAGAGCCGCCTGAGCCCGATCTTCTATCAGTGATTTCGTTGAAAATCAACGACTTAGCCAACTGAGTGGCGCGACCTACGGGAGTCGAACCCGTCTCCCCAGCGTGAAAGGCTGGTGTCCTAACCGATAGACGAAGGTCGCGGGCTTCCGAACCGCGGGCGGCTCGTGTCGAAGCGGGGCGAGGTATAGTGGCAGGCTCGCGGCTCCGCAAGCGTGCGTTTGGGCTTTTCCCGTGACGCGGCTGCGACATCCGGCCTCTCGCCGAGGGATAGACCAGTCCGGAGGGCGACGGAGCCGCTCAGACCGGCTTCGCCAGGTCGAGGACACGCAGCTCCGCCGTCTCCCGCCCGCCCCAGCGGTTCAGGCTCAGCGTGGCCGCGAGATGGACGCTCTCGCCGCGGGCCGCCAGCAGGGCGCGGCCAAGCGGCTCCTGCGCGCAGCGAAAGGCGACGCCGCCGACGCTGGCGCCGTCGCCGCCCTTGAGCTT
>DAIMKE010000978.1:0-3260 GCA_036721875.1 Bradyrhizobium sp.
CATCCATTCCGTGCTCGATCACGTCAAACGGCTGGCGCAATCCGGCTTCGCCCGCAATATCCGCTTCATCGAGGATTACGATCCGTCACTGCCGCCGGTGCTGGCGAACCAGGACCAGCTGATCCAGGTGTTTCTCAACCTGGTGAAGAACGCCGCCGAAGCGGTCGCCGATCTCGGTTCCGACGCGGAAATCCAGCTCACCACCGCCTTCCGGCCCGGCGTGCGCCTGTCGGTGCCGGGCAAGAAATCGCGGGTGTCGCTGCCGCTCGAGTTCTGCGTCAAGGACAACGGCTCCGGCGTGCCGGAAGACCTGTTGCCGAACCTGTTCGATCCGTTCGTGACGACGAAGCAAACCGGCAGCGGCCTCGGGCTGGCGCTGGTTGCGAAGATCGTCGGCGATCACGGCGGCATCATCGAATGTGAATCCCAGCCGCGCAAGACCACTTTCCGCGTGCTGCTGCCGATGTTCAGTCCCGCCAAACAGTTCGACCAAAGCAACCGCGACGGCGTTCCGGGTACGCTGCCGCCTGCCTCACAGGACGCAAGATGAGGAATATCAATGCCCGCAGGTAGCATACTCGTTGCCGATGACGACACCGCCATCCGCACGGTTCTGAACCAGGCGCTTTCGCGCGCCGGATATGAAGTTCGCCTGACCGGGAACGCAGCGACGCTGTGGCGCTGGGTGAGCCAGGGCGAGGGCGATCTCGTCATTACCGACGTGGTGATGCCGGACGAGAACGCATTCGATCTGCTGCCGCGGATCAAGAAGATGCGGCCGAACCTGCCCGTCATCGTCATGAGCGCGCAAAACACCTTCATGACGGCGATCCGGGCCTCGGAGCGCGGTGCGTACGAGTATCTGCCAAAACCGTTCGACCTGAAGGAGCTCATCACCATCGTCGGCCGCGCGCTGGCCGAGCCGAAGGAGCGGGTGGCAAGCTCGGCCGACGAAGGCGAATTCGATTCGATTCCGCTGGTCGGCCGCTCGCCGGCGATGCAGGAAATCTACCGGGTGCTGGCGCGTCTGATGCAGACCGACCTCACGGTGATGATCTCCGGCGAGTCCGGTACCGGCAAGGAACTGGTGGCCCGCGCGCTGCACGACTACGGCAAGCGCCGCAATGGCCCGTTCGTCGCCGTCAACATGGCGGCGATTCCGCGCGACCTCATCGAATCCGAGTTGTTCGGCCATGAACGCGGCGCGTTCACGGGCGCCAATACGCGCGCGTCCGGTCGCTTCGAGCAGGCCGAAGGCGGCACGTTGTTTCTCGACGAAATCGGCGACATGCCGATGGAGGCGCAGACGCGGCTGTTGCGCGTTCTGCAGCAGGGCGAATACACCACCGTCGGCGGACGCACGCCGATCAAGACCGACGTGCGGATCGTGGCGGCCAGCAACAAGGATCTGCGCATCCTGATCCAGCAGGGACTGTTCCGGGAGGACCTGTTCTTCCGCCTCAACGTGGTGCCCTTGCGCCTGCCGCCGCTGCGCGAGCGGATCGAGGATCTGCCCGATCTGATCCGGCATTTCTTCTCGCTCGCCGAAAAGGACGGCCTGCCGCCGAAGAAGCTCGACACGCTGGCGCTCGAGCGGCTCAAGCAGCACCGCTGGCCCGGCAACGTGCGCGAACTCGAGAATCTTGCACGCCGGCTGGCGGCGCTCTATCCGCAGGATGTGATCACCGGCTCGGTCATCGACGGTGAATTGGCGCCACCGGCGGTTGCGTCCGGCGGCAATACCCCGCTCGGGGTGGAGAACCTCGGCGGCGCCGTGGAGGCCTATCTGTCGTCGCACTTCTCCGGCTTTCCGAACGGCGTGCCACCGCCAGGCCTCTACCACCGCATCCTCAAGGAGATCGAGGTGCCGCTGCTGACGGCGGCTCTGGCGGCTACCCGCGGCAACCAGATCCGCGCGGCCGACTTGCTTGGGCTCAACCGCAATACGCTGCGCAAGAAGATCCGCGACCTCGACATTCAGGTCTATCGGAGCGGCGGTTAGGGGTTACCGGCTCTCGGAGAGGGGCAAATCGGGATTCTGCTGGGGCCGATCGCTTTTTGCAGTCGGCAGCGCCGTGGAATTGTCGCATTCTAGCAACAATGTGATATGAATGCATCAGTCCGCAGCAGGCGGTCCCAGAACCTTTCAGCTCACCGATTGCCGGAATGACCACCGCAGAGACCTCGGCACCAGCGTTCGACCCGTCGCATAGCCAATCCACAGGAGGGATCCTGCGGAAGTGGGTGGCGCCGTTTGCGGTCGGGATCGCGCTGCTATCGGCATTCCTGACCTTCATGGTGCTGAGCGGCCTGACGCCGATCGAGCCAACCCGCAACGTCGTCTACTCGTTCCTGCTGATCAATGCGGCGACCATCCTGCTGCTGGTCGGGATTATCAGCCGCGAGGTCTGGCTGGTGATTCAGGCCCGGCGGCGCGGCAGGGCGGCGGCACGGCTGCATGTCCAGATCGTCGGGCTTTTCTCCGTCATCGCCGTGTTGCCGGCCGTGCTGGTGGCGATCGTCGCCAACGTGACCATCGACCGCGGCCTCGACCGGCTGTTCTCGGGGCCGACCCGCGAGGTGATGCAGAACTCGCTGATTGTGGCCCGCGCCTACACCTACGAACACGCGCAACTGATCCGCGGCGACATCCTGGGAATGGCCAATGACATTGCCCGTGCCCGTCCGCTGTTCGACCAGGACCAGCAGTCGTTCCGCGAGTTTCTGACCCAAAGCGCCGCCTCCCGCAATCTGCCGGGGGCCATGCTGATCGACAAGGATCGCAACATCCTGTCGGAAGCGCAGACCGGCATCAAACGGGAATTCACGACGCCGCCGCAGGAGTTCCTGAGCAACGTCAACGAAGAGGAGCCGCAGATCGCGGTCTTCCCCGAGGCGAACTATGTGGCGGCGGTGATCCGGCTGCGCTCCTTCAACGACACCTTCCTGTACGTGGCGCGTCTGCTCGATCCGCGCGTGGTCGCGCAACTCAAGCAGACCGAAGCCAGCGTCGCAGAATATGCCCAGATCGAGTCGCGCCGGCTCGGCATCCAGGTCGCCTTCGCGCTGATGTTTGCGGTGATCGCGCTCACGATCCTGATGGCGTCGGTGCTGATCGGGTTGAATTTCGCCAATTGGCTGGTGGAGCCGATACGCAACCTGATGAGTGCGGCCAATATCGTTTCGACCGGCGATCTGCACGTCCAGGTGCCGGTCCACAAATCGGAAGGGGATCTCGCGCAACTCGGCGAAACCTTCAA
>DAIMKE010000979.1:0-3255 GCA_036721875.1 Bradyrhizobium sp.
ACCTGCTCCCGGCCACGTCGAAGGTTCGCAAGGTCCGCAATCATCCGGCGCTGCCCTATCGGCAATTGCCCAATTTCATGAGCAAGCTTCGCGAGCGTCATGGTGCCGCTGCGGCAGCTCTTGAGTTTCAAATCCTGACGGCCGTCAGGCCCGGCAACGCGGTAGCGGCAAAATGGGACCAGATCGATCGGCAGACATCGATCTGGACCATTCCGGCCGCACTCATGAAGAGCGATGCCGAACACAAAGTGCCATTGAGCAAGGCGGCGCTCGCTGTGCTTGATCGCATGGAAGTTACGAAGGATGACAGCGAGTACATCTTTCCCAACAGCAAGGGCAAGCCTCTGAGTGACGCCTCGATGGCTGCGGTAATCGACAGGATGAATGAACTGGAGCGGCGCTGGATCGATCCGAAGCTCGATCGCGAAATCGTGCCGCACGGCTTTCGGTCATCGTTCCGCGATTGGGCTGCAGAGCACGGCTATGACGATCCCATCGCCGAAGCTGCGCTCGCGCACAAGGTCAGTGACGAAGTGGTCGCGGCCTATCGGCGCACGACCTTCTTCGACCTGCGCAAGCGGATGATGGAGGACTGGGCTGACCATTGCGCCCGACCTTCCATCAGCGTTGACACAATCGTGGCGTTCCGGGCGCAGTCATGAAGCCGGAGAAACAAGCAATACAGACTGGCGATCATTGAGGCTGCGCCTTCTCCGTTGCCAGACGCCATTGATCCCGCCGCTGCGATCAGCGAGCTGGAAGACTAAGCGAGCATTTATCACCGCGTCGGCGTCTGCGCGCCGGCTGCAGATTGAACGCTGAGGCGGGCACCTCAATTGGCGTTACGCGCAATCAGTTCTTCGCTTTCAGCAGACCTCTCGTAGTACTTGGCGATCCGGAGATATTTCGCTCGCACCTCCGGATCGACTATCAGGTTTGCCCCTCGCGCGCATTTTTTCAGCCATATTCCGATGCCGCCTGGCTTCCTCAGCGTGATCCACGACCACCTCCCTAGGGCCGTCTCACTTGGCGGCTCTTCCTGCGCTTCATGTTCCGCTTCGTTGGCGATCTCCGACCGACCGATCCAGGTTTATTCACCTCATGCCGTGGGAAGTCCGCACTATCGTAGCCGCCCCCGAAGGGGCTTGGCAATTTCGCAAACTAGGCTGGATTGGCCGATCTTAGCGCCGCTAAGGGTATCCAATGGTCGCTAGCGGACATGCCGTGGGTCCTAGTCGAAGTCCGGATTTGGGTTTCAAGATCAGAACCGCTTGACGCAGATCAACGCAACTCCTCTTCCTGCCTGTGAACTGATGTTTGGGCGGGTAACCGGAATTGGCGCGGACGGTATTCCGTTCTGCCTGCGTGACCAGGATGACCATCACACCGGCAACCATCCACGTAGTCGACGACGACCCGTCTTTTCGCGTCGCGATTGGCCGGCTACTCCGGGCCGCTGGTTACCAGGTCGTAGTCTATGAATCCGGCCAACAACTCTTGGCAAATCCGCCGCGCACGGAAGCGGGTTGCATACTGCTCGACATGCGCATGCCCGAGCTCGATGGGCTCGACGTGCAGGAGCGGTTGAAGGAAATCGGCTCTAGCCTGCCTATCGTGTTCTTGACCGGGCACGCGAGTGTTGAGACGAGCGTGCAGGCGATCAAGGCCGGCGCTGAGGATGTCCTGGCAAAGCCGGTGTCGAGCTCCACGTTGCTCGAAGCTATTGAGCGGAGCCTCGTGCGATACCGCGAGCGCATCGACCAGCGCTCGAAACTGGCAATCCAGATGCGTACCTCACTACCAACTACATTGCCTGTCGAACTGGCGGACGGATTGGACGCGAGATTCTGCGAGGTCATGGATGCCGCCCCGGTGATGATCTGGGTGTCCGGCCCAGACAAGCAATGCGTCTGGTTCAACCGGCCATGGTTGACTTTTACTGGCCGCGACATGCAGCAGGAACTCGGTAACGGCTGGTCGGAGGGTGTTGATCGGAAGGATTTCGATCGTTGCCTGGAAACTTACGTCACCCACTTTGACGCACGAAAGGAATTCCGAATGGAATATCGGCTGCGTCGTCATGATCGCTCGTATCGCTGGATCGATGACACGGGAATTCCACGCTATGCGCGAGACGGTTCCTTTCTTGGATACATCGGCTCCTGTACTGATATCCATGAGCACAGGGAAAGTCAGAGCGAACTACGCCATCGTCTCCTCGAGATCACTCGGTTGACGCGGCGTGCCGATGCTGCGGCGATAGCCTCGTTGTTTGCCCACGAATTGAACCAGCCTTTGGCGGCCATGTTGAGCAATATCGAAGCCGCAGATCTGGAAGTTGAGAGTCCTGCTCCCGTTAGCGTGAAGGACACTCTCTCCGACATTCGCCGCGACAACCTGCGTGCGGCACAAATCATCCGCCATATGCAGAACTTGTTGCGAAGCGACGAACCGGAGATACAAAAAATCGACTTGAACGATGTCGTGTACGTCGTTCATGAAATTTTACAACCGCACGCCGCTGAAGTGGGAATCGAAATGAAAATGCACCCCTGGCAAAGCATGCTTGCGGTGCGCGCTGATCCAATTTGGTTACAGCAGGTTGTGTTGAATTTGGCATTGAATGCGATGGACGCCACCATGAACAATTTTCCTGGCCAGCGCCGGATTGTGATGAAGACTCTACAGGTCGGTCAATCCAAGGCTGGGCTTTCTGTCTCTGATACGGGAACAGGCATTCCAGCTCAGGAGCTCGCCAGTATCTTCGAGCCATTTGTTTCCAAGCGAGGCGGTTCGGGGCTTGGGCTGTCCACGTCGCGCGGTATCGTTGAGGCCTTTGGCGGGAAAATCTCTGCAACTAACAAATCGGATGGTGGTGCGGTTTTTCAGTTCACGCTACCATTGTTCGGTGCATAATTCGCCCCAGTGGCTCGACGGCAGGGCGCCAATTGACAGCCACATGACGTGTCGTACCAAGTCGCGCCATTTGACCGGCGGCGTATACGGATTCAGGGTCGACCTTCTCAATATTCGCCCGCCACCGACGATTTGCTGTCGCTGCTTGAGTCCGCTTCTGGCTATCGCGGAAGGGGCGTTCTTGTCCGATTTCGGTGCGCAAGCAGACGGGCATATGGCAAGCGCGCCGAAACTTCTTCGCGCTCTCATTTGAGTCGACGGGCCGATACCTATCCCGGGGCCGTCGCGTGCGACAATGAATCGCCATCAACCCCAATTGAACGCACAGCGCTATAGGAC
>DAIMKE010000980.1:0-1974 GCA_036721875.1 Bradyrhizobium sp.
TGCCGACACCATGCGCATCCTCGAAGAGGCGCCTTGGGAGAAGGAAGTCGATGCGCTGGAAGGCTTCCATCTGCATGAATCGACGCCACCGCTCGGGACGGCCGCGGGCTAACGCGCGCTTGTCGGGCGCTCATGCATGAACGAGTTGGGATGAACCCGATGACCGGACCGATGCCGCAGATGGTCGATCAAGGCCGAGCGGGGACAATGCGCGAAGGCAGCCTCCAACGCGCATTCATGATCGCCACGATGGCGTTCCTGACCCTGATCGATCTCTTCGCAATGCAGGCGGTGCTGCCGTCGCTGAGCCAGCGTTACGGCGTTGGCCCGGCGGCAATGGGCCTCGCTGTTAATGCGAGCACTTTGGGCATGGCTGTCTCCAGTCTGGCGACATCCTTTCTCAGCCAGCGCATCGACCGCCGATGGGGCGTCGTCGTCAGCCTCGCGTTATTGGCTGTGCCGACGATGCTGCTCGCCGGCGCTCCCGACCTGTCTTCGTTCGCGGTCCTTCGTGTCCTCCAGGGCGTGTGTATGGCCGCGGCCTTCACCCTGATGCTGACCTATCTCGGCGAGCATTACAGCGCCGATGACAGCGCGTCGGCCTTCGCGGCCTATATCGCGGGCAATGTCGCGAGCAATCTCATCGGACGATTGATGTCGTCGGCCGTCACCGATCATTTCGGGCTCAACATTACCTTCTATGTCTTCGCGGCGTTGAACCTGGTGGGCGCGGTGATGGCGTTCGGCTTCATCGCGCGCACGCAGGAGATGGCCGGCGTTGCCCGGCCGGCGGGATCGGCGTTCGAGGCGGTCGCCGCTCATCTGGCAAACCCCGGCCTGCGCGCCAGCTTCGCCATCGGATTTCTGATCCTCTTCGCCTTCATAGGCACCTTCACCTACGTCAATTTCGTCCTGGTCGCGGCTCCGTTGTCGCTGGGAATGATGCAGGTTGGTCTCGTCTATTTTGTCTTTGCGCCCTCGATCGTGACCACGTTGCTCGCCGGCGCGCTGGCGCGCAGGATCGGGCCGGTCGGAGCGCTCTGGCTGTCTCTGGCATTGGCGGGAACAGGGCTGCCATTGTTGGTCGTTTCGAACCTGCCGACGGTTCTGGCAGGTCTCGTGCTCGTCGCGGTCGGAACCTTCGCGGCCCAGGCTGTCGCGACCGGACTCGTCGGCCGGGCCGCGAAGCGCGATCGCGGCGCTGCAAGCGGGCTCTATCTGGCCAGCTACTTCGCTGGCGGCCTGGCGGGAAGCGCCGTGCTGGGGCAGATCTTCGATCGGTTCGGCTGGAGCGCCTGTGTCGCTGGGATCGGCATGTCGCTCGCCTTGGCCGCGCTGCTTGCCTTCAAACTCCGGCCAATTGTAAAGGAGACCTGAAAAGCCGCTGGGGCGATCCTGCATCCTGCCCTGTGCGCGCTCGCCGCCTCGCGCCTGGCTGGCGTAAGGCGAACCGCAGACGGAGAGCGCCTTGGAAATGCACCAAATACGGTATTTCCTGGCGGTCGCGCGCACGCTCAATTTCACGCGCGCCGCCGAGCAGTGCAACGTCACGCAGCCGTCTTTGACGCGTTCGATCCAGAAGCTGGAGACTGAACTCGGCGGGCTCTTGCTGCATCGCGAACGGCAACACACGCATTTGACCGAACTCGGCCGGCTGATGCTGCCACATCTCGAACGGACCTTCACGGCCGCTCAGGCAGCCCAGGACCTGGCCCGTGACGTCAGCAAGGGTGAGATGGCACCGCTGCGGATCGGGCTCAGCGAGACGATCTCGTCGAAGACGCTGATCGGCCTTCTCGAAGGTCTGAAAGCCTTCGTCAGCGGCTTCGAACTCACGCTCGCGCAATTGCCCAACAAGGATCTGATCAACCGCGCGCTGGACGGCTCGTTCGATCTCATCTTCCTGAGTGACACGCAAGAACTGCCCGACAGGATGAGAAGCTGGATCCTGTTTCGTGAAACCTTTCGGCTGAT
>DAIMKE010000980.1:1984-3255 GCA_036721875.1 Bradyrhizobium sp.
CACAGCTTGGCGAGCCTCGCCCTAGTCCCAATCTCCGCGCTTGCGGGCCTCGACATCGTCGCGCCGATCGACTGCCCCGATCTCGAACGCTTCAAGACGTTCTGCGCCTCGTCCAACATCGATCTGCGGTGTCGGCACAAGGTCCATGGCGCAGACCAATTGCAGCGTCTCGTCAGTTCCGGCTTCGGTTGCGGCTTTCTGCCCGCGAACATGCCGCTAATCGAAGGGCTCGTCGCGCGAGACCTCGCCGAATCCGACACCGTCAGACAGGTCGTGGTGGCCATCGTTGCGGGCCGCCCGTTTGCGACCGCGACAGACGCCTGTCTGCGGCTGGCCCGGAGCCGCGACTGGGTAACCGAAACAGCCAGGGCAGCGGCGCCGCACGCGATGACGGCATGACGCAAAGAACTCAGCGGATCGAGCGAAGGTGTCAGCGTTGCCGCTCGATCGCCAGCAGCGCTGTAACGATATCGGCAGGCTCCATGCGTTTGCGGAAATCCGGATCGACATGCGCGGCCATCACCCGGCCGTCCTGCCGCACCACATAGGTCGCTGGGATCGGCAAGAACCATGAGTCGTTGGCGTTCCACCGGGCAAGATCGAGACCGATCTCCGCGTAGATCGTCTGCACCTCGTCATTGACCGCGAACACCAGACCGAAATCGAGGGAAACGCCGAGGTCGAGGTCGCACAAAACCTCGAACGGCAGGCCGAAATCACGCTTCGTAGCGGCCGTTCGGCCGCCAGCTTCGCCAGCGATCGCAACGATTTGCCCACCGGCCGCGGTGATGTCGGCATGAGCATCGCGCAGCGCCGTCAACTCGCTCTCGCAAAAGAAGCACCAGGACCCGCGGTAGAAACTCAGGACGATCGGACCTGAAGCGAGGAGATCGGCGGAACTGACAATGCGCCCCGAGGCATTTGGCAGCGCGAAAGGACGGATCACATCGCCGACGCCAATAGCGCCCGCTGCGACGCCGCGAGCCGCCAGCGTTGCGACCATGCGGTCATAGGCGCCGGCGACATGCCGGCGCTCTCTGGCGTGCCGGCTTTGCAAATACGACAGTCGGTCGGAAAGCAGACGCTGGATCATGGCTGCACAATGCTGCCTCGCAGGGGCGTCCGGCGCAATCCCAATCGCCATAGCAGCCGCCTATCAATCTGAAAGCGAAGGGGTATTTCCGTGATTGCCGAGCTCTTGGCACTATCTGGATGAATTCGGCCAGACCAGATGAGAAAGACTCCAGATGAACTCGCTCCCTCCAGTGGAC
>DAIMKE010000981.1:0-3253 GCA_036721875.1 Bradyrhizobium sp.
ACCCGGCTGGCCGCGGCCGCCGGGGCCGCCGATGTCGATGTGACGCTTCAGATCTGGCCGCACATGATCCACGCCTGGCCGGTATGGAATGCCAAACTCGAAGACGGCCGCCGCGCGCTGGCCTCCGCCGGTCAGTTCTTGCGGGCGCATATCCGATAGTTGCGCTGGCGAGATGTCTGCAACCGCATGGCCCCTCCGGCCCTGCAGCCGGCCAGAACAGGCATTTTTCGGGCGTTTTTCCGGAATCCGCCGATTGCATGGCAAATCTCGGGTTTTAGGGCAGCGGGGCCTGTGCTATTCGGGAACATTGGAATCACTTCGGAATTTGCATTGGCATGACCGAATCCGGCCCCCGGAGTAACAGCCCCATCGCGTGGTTCGGCGGACAGCCGATCGCGATCGCTGCTGTCGCTCTGGCCGCGGTGGTGCTGGGAATAGGCTCCATCGCCATATGGCGCGCCTACACCGGCGCAGCGCCGGAGACCGATCGGGCGGTTGTCGTGCGGCAACTGCAGGCGCGAACTGCGCAGGCGTCGGAACAACTCGTTGAAAAGACCAAGGGCCTCGAGGCCACCCAGATGGAATCGATCGACCAGTTGCAGATGGTGCAGGATCAGTTGCAGACCGTGCGCCGCCTTCTCGCCTCCCAGCAGACCGATACCAAGAAGCTTTCCGAGCAGGTGGCCACGCTGACCGAGGCGATCGACGGGCTCAGGCAATCCTATGCCAGCACGCGGTCCTCCGAAGCTTCGGCCGATTCGCCGCCGCGCAAACGGTCGGCCAAGGCAAAACCCCGGTCGTCAAGAACCGCCAACCGCAACCGCGCCAAGCGGAGCTGATCGAATTCCCGGATTTCCGACGTTCTGAACCCGCCCAGGACGCCCCCTTCCAGGAGGGGCTGCCCCGCCATCGGCGTGGTTTCGCCAATTTTCCTCGCCGAATGTGAACTGGTTCACACATGCCCGTGAGAATCCCGGGCATCCTGAAACCTACCGGATGGCGTGAGCCGATTTCAATATCCGGGGCTGGCAAGGTCGTTGACGGTATACTGCGTCGACGGCCTTGTTTTTTTGCCCCCAGCGTTGGCCTACTGGCGCGGAACGCCTGAGGCCGCGGGGCGTCGGGACGCCGCAAACGCGAGGGATCGCGCGCACCAGGACAGCGCTGGACGGTATCGTGATCGGCCTATCCTGCGCGATCGCTCTTGCGATACGGCCTGGAGTTCTTCTGCTCGATCTCCCAGAACATCCAGACAAAGGCCGCACCCAAACAAATCACGATCACCAGAAATAGCAACGTTAGTGCCGGTGCTGTGAGCATGTTCAACATCCTCGATCAGATGCAAACGGCATATCATCGAACGGAATTGGACCACGACCTCGGCGATCAGAACACCGCGGTCGTACGGTTCATCCACCGTGATTTGCCCTTGAAGTGCTCGGCGCTTTTGCAAGCGTCGGATCCTCGCAGATCCCGGCTCAAGTCTAGAACCAGTTTTCGGAAATGGCTTGGCCTATTTTGCTCCGTTTCGTCGGACGGTGATCTCGGATCAGCAACCGCGGCAGATGCTCTTCAGCTTGCGATCGATCGTCTTGTTCTCTTCAGTGATCGCGGCATCTCCACTCGCCCGGTTCGATGCCGCCGATCCGGTCGTGACGCCGCCACCGGACGACTGTGCCGTCCCGGCGCTGTTGGTGCCGGGCGCCGGCGGCGAGGCAAGCCTGGACGCATTCCCGGCGCCGCTCGGGTCTTCGCCCGCATTGTTCGCTCCGCCCGGGCTGGCAGGCCCGGGCGGAACGCCGCTGATGCCTGAGGTGCCCGCACCGGCAGAACCCGCACTCGGCGAACCGGCCGCGCTGCCGCTGCTGCCCGACGACGCCCCACCGGCGCCTTGCGCAAACGAGGCGGCCGGCGATATCAGGACCGCAATTGCGATCATCGCAGAAGTTATCTTCATGGAAATCTCCTTTGCGGAATCAACGACAGCGCCCTGCCCTTGTTCCTGGGCGGAACAATCTCCGCCGTGGATCATTGCATGAGCATCCGCGCGATAGCTGGAGTTGACCGCGTTTGCGCAAATTGATCGCCTTCGACGACGACACGCTCGACAAGCTCACCCAGCTTGCGCGCGACCGGATGGGGACCCTTCAGGAATTGGCGGACGAAGCTTTTGCCGACCTGCTCAGGAAGCACGGCGTTCCCGTTGACCTAAAAGATGCGCTGCGAAAGAGCGCGGGAGTCCCCAAACTTTCGACGTCGAAAAAGGCAAGATCGAAAACCGGAAAGACGACATCATGACGCCAGATCCCGATCCGTTCGAACAAGGTGAGCGCGCCGCGCGCGACGGCATTCCGGCGGAAGCCAATCCGTATCAGGATGGCAGCGAGCAGCATGCGCTGTGGGCTGCCGGCCACGAGAAGGTCGCCGGCGCGATCGAGGCAAACGAGAGCGAAGGAAGTTGAGCGAAGCGCGGTCGGCCGCCAAATGTAGCGGGTGCCCGGGACCGCTCAGCCGATCTTCTTCAAGCCGTTTTTGAAACGCGGCCCGTTGATGGCGTAGAACTTCGCTGCGCCTCCCATCGCCGTGACCTGCTCGGGCGTCAATGTCCGGATCACGCGGGCGGGTGAGCCGATGATCAGCGAGTGCTCGGGATATTCCTTGCCCTCGGTGATCACCGATCCTGCGCCGACAATGCTGCCGCGCCCGATCCGCGCGCCGTTCATGATGATCGAGCCCATCCCAACCAGCGCGCCGTCTTCGATCGTGCATCCGTGCAGGATGACGTTGTGGCCGACGGTGCAGTTCTTGCCGATCACGAGCGGATATCCGCGGTCGGTGTGGCAGGTCGAGTTGTCCTGCACGTTGGAGCCTTCGCCGACCTCGATCCACTCATTGTCGCCGCGCAGCACCGCGCCGAACCAGACGCTGGCCGAATTCAGCAGGCGCACCTTGCCGATCACGACGGCGGTATCCGCGATGAAGTAGCTGCCATCCGCGGGAAGTTCAGGTCCCTGCCCGTCGAGTTCGTAGATCGCCATAGCAAAAAGGTCTCCGTTTACGGAGACCTTGGCATAGCCGCCGGCGCGTGATCAAGCGAAGCGAGATCTCTCTCAGGCTAGGACGCCCGCGGCGCGCAGCGTCATCAGGAAGAAGGTGCCGCTCATCATGCTCCAGAAGCTGGCGATGACGGTCGCCATCATCACGAACTCGACACGGCGGCTTTCCACCCGGATGCCGCGCAGCGTGTTGCGCA
>DAIMKE010000982.1:0-3250 GCA_036721875.1 Bradyrhizobium sp.
CTGGTCTCGTCGGCGCATTACGGATGTGTGTTGTGAGTTGAGGCCAGCAGTTGCGTGATCTCATCGATCACATTGAAGAAGTGCGTCGGTCCTGCCGCCTGCAGCGCGGCGGGGAGCGCGTAGCCCCAGGCCACCGCGCCTGAATGCATGTCGGCAGCATTAGCGGCGTCGATGTCGCGGAGTTCGTCGCCGATACAGATTGTCTCCGACGGCTTCGATTCGAGCTTCCGTGCCACGCGCCGAAACTTCCAGTGCTTGCCGAACACCGCCGCGCCGCAGTCGAAGCGGGTGATCAGGCTCGCGGTCGTACCCAGCACGAGCCTGACGGATGCCTCGCTATCGGAACTGACGATCGCGGTCTTGATGCCGAGGCGCTGCAGGTCGGCCAGCATCGCCGGGATGCCGTCGAACAGCGGAGTCTCGCTTGCCGCTGCGAGCTTGCGCTTGCGCATGTCGCTGACGATGGCCGGCAACTGCCACATGGAAATCTTCAGCCGCGCCATGATGTCCCGCGCCGACAGTCCGCGCATGGCCTCCAGCTCTTCGGGGCTGACCGGCGCGAGATCGAACCGCGTGATCATGTCCTGGAACGACGTGCGAAACCAGGGAAGGGAGTCAGCCAGCGTGCCGTCGAAATCGAAGATGGCGAGGCGATATCGGGTCATCGGGAAATGGCCTTCAGCGGGTCATTCGCCATCGCCGCGAAAGTACGCCGGCTTCCCCGTGGTCCAGGTCTCGCCCCAAAGCTGCCCGCCGCCATCGACCGTCAGCGTCTCGCCGGTGACGAACTTGGCCGACGGCCCGGCGAGGAAGACGCTGGCCTCCGCAACGTCCCATGGCGAGCCTGTGCGCATCATCGGGTTCGAGCGCGGGTAGGCGGCGCGTGCCTCGGGCGAATAGACGTTCCAGCCTTCGGTTTCGATTGCGCCGGGCGCCACGCAATTCACCCGGATGTTCAAGGGCGCCCATTCGACCGCGACGGCGCGCGACAGCCCGATCACACCGCTCCGCGCGGCGATGCTGTGGGCGATACCGTAGAGGCCGTGGGTCGTGACGACGACGATGTTGACGATGCTGCCGGGACGTTTGTGGTCGCGCCAGCGTTGTGCGGCGGCCTGCATCATGTACCAGGTGCCGTTGAGGTTGGTGCTGATGACGGCATTCCAGCCCTTCACGGAAAAATCGATGGCCGCTTGCGGAAACTGTCCGCCAGCGCTGTTGACGAGGCTGTCGATGCGGCCTTGTTCCTCCCAGATGGCGTCGAACAGGGCGCCCACCGCCTCAGGCTCCCTGATGTCGGCGGCGTGCGCGGAGGCCTTCAGACCGCGGCCGGTCAATTGGTCCACCAGCGCGTCGAGCTTGCCCTGGTCGCGCCCGACCAACGCAACATGCGCGCCCAGCCGCGCGAACAGCCAGGCGATGGCGCGCCCGATGCCGCCGGCTCCGCCCGATACGACGACGACCTGGTCCCTGAATGCACCGTCTGCAAAGACGGTCGGATGAACCGCGAGCTCCGCGGCAGTCAGACCGGGCTTCGCCGATGAGGGATCGTCAGTCATGGATCGCGGCAGGCCTTGTCATGCGGGGCATCAGTCGTACATTAGCCGCGCAACGGAAACCAAGCAAAGATTGATCTCGGAGCGCGCGCTTGCTCGGCCGGTGGTGCAGCGCAGGCTCGAAATTCCGAAGCGGAGTTGAACTGGGGGTTTTTCCGACGATGACCATCACCATCTACGGCATCAAGAACTGCGACACCATGAAGAAGGCGCGTGCCTGGCTCGATGATCATGGTGTGACCTACGACTTTCACGACTACAAGCTTGCGGGCATCGCGAAGGACAAGCTCAAGCAATGGTCGGATGACGTCGGTTGGGAAACGCTGCTCAACCGTGCGGGCACGACGTTCAGGAAGCTGCCCGACGCCGACAAGGAAGGCCTCAACGAACGCAAGGCCCTCGTGCTGATGGCGGCGCAGCCCTCGATGATCAAACGCCCGGTGCTCGACCTCGGCGGAAAACTGCTGGTCGGATTCAAGCCTGACATCTACGCCAAGGACGTGGCGTCGAAATCATCCGGCCGCAAGGCCTAGTCGAACTCGAGCACGTCGCCAGCCGGAATGCGGCCGGGTGCGCGATGGAAGAGATTGCGGTCGATGATGGTGCAGAGCGTGTGCACCGGAAGCTTGTCGTTTCCGCGCATCAGGTTTCTGATCTCGAAGCCGCCGTCCTCGCTGATGGTCTTGAGCGACGCGACGATGTGGGTGACGCCGTCTCCGTCGGAGAACGGCAGCAGCAGCCGCTCATAGGCGACGATGCGGCCGTAGACATCATCGATATTGGCGATGGTGTAGGCCGGAAGCCGGCGGGCAATACACTCATAATAGACCGGCATGACAATTGGAGCGAGCTTCGTGCCAAGATACTCGTCGAGATGGCGGCCCTTGCCGGTATTCCCATAGGCCTTCGACATGCGCGTGCCGTCGCTCTCGATCGTGAGACGCGGCGGCTGCACGGTGGCATCCACGCCATAGAAGACGAGGTCGGGGAGTTCATCCCCGATCCGCTCCGGCTGGTATTCCGACACGCGCGGGATCGATAGGTCGCGGGCGTATAGCCGCAGCCACGTATTCAAGAGGTCGCGCTGCTTGATCGATTTGACGATCGATGGCTGGGCACTTTCAAATTCCAAGGCGGCAATTCCAGGCTATCCAAATCGCGCGATCATGCGTCCCGAGGGTGAAATATTGTATGAAAGCGGCTGATGGCAGCAAAACACCGTTAACGACGGCTTGTCGGTGCGGCCGGCTGGGTTGATCGGCCAGCCCGATGCCGGGGCCTGCGACTTATGGCGCCTCCGGAACCGGGGGCAGTGTTTCCCCGCGTCAGCTTTCCGCCTTGCCTAACCCCCGCCATTGACGGCATATTCCGGCCCGGAGGCGGCAGGCTCCGGACGGATTTCAGGGACGTCCGGGAGAACCTGCCCGTATCGGGATAAATTGGTCACGCGCGACGGACGCGGCGATGGCTGATGGGGGAAATTTGTTTGGCTGATGAGTTCATTCTCGAAACCCACGGACTAACCAAGGAGTTCGCGGGTTTCTTTGCGGTTCGCGATGTCGCTCTCAAGGTGCGCCGCGGTAGCATTCATGCGTTGATCGGGCCGAACGGGGCCGGCAAGACGACGTGCTTCAACCTCCTGACCAAGTTTCTGAAGCCCTCCGCGGGCCAGATTCTTTACAAGGGACAGGACA
>DAIMKE010000983.1:0-3249 GCA_036721875.1 Bradyrhizobium sp.
ATCCTTGCCCATTGATCCCTGGCGGCGTGCGCCGCATCGAGCGCGCGCTCGACATCTTCCGGCGTCGACAGCGCGAACTCGGCGATCTGGGCACCATTGATCGGGCTCTTGTCGGCGAAATACTCGCCGCTCGCAGGAGCGTTCCATCGACCACCGATGAAATTATCATAGCGGTGTCGGAAGGAGGCCGCCGCATTGATGGTCCCGATCGCCTTCTCGAACATTACCTGACTCCATCTCTATCGATGGCCTGACGGAGTAATCTCTTTGCCCGGGCGGCCTATAAGTAAGTTCCGCAGAAGGTAGTTTGGTATCGGTGTCGCGGTCTTTGAGGGTCAGACACGCCAACGGAGCCGATGAGTATTCATCGACTCCCGAACCTATTCGCGCACGCATGATCGGAATTATGCCGAGACACGCTACTCGGCTGATTCTTCTTTTGGGGAGGGCGGCGCTTGGCATTCCAATTCTGGCGTTACGCCCGGACGCGCTTTAGGCTCACCCAATCGCCTTTCTGAAGCGTCCCGTCCCTCACGCGGAAATGAGCGTAATGGTCGTCGAAAATCTGGTCGACTTCGACATGACCGACAAGGCGGCGGTGGCGCGGCGTTGCGTGATAGACTTCGAGTATCTGCCCGATGTGCGCGCCATCGGCTTTGCCCAGGCAGGCCACTGTGCCGCCCGCATCCGTACGGACGATCTTGCCGCGCATGAACAAGCTATGGCCGATACCCTGTGCGAGGAGCGGCGTGCTGCCAAAGAGCAGAAAGCCAACAGCAGCACCGACGCCAAGATGTTTTCGCATCACTGTTTCCTCTCTCACGTCAGTTGCTCGGTCCCGGCTTTGAAAGTTGGGAGCACGGGGCGACGCTGGGCATCGTCAAAGAACTGGCCCGCCGCGGGGGCGGCGGCGGGCCCTCAGCCCCGGGGGGGGTTTTATCGGGGCTGGAAACTTCACATGTCGCTCATCGGCTTGTCGGCCATGGGCTTGGCGGTCTTCTTCGCGGCCGGCTTGGCCTTCTTCATCGGCATCTTGCAGCAGCCACTCTTCGCCTTACCGGCCATGCCCGAGCCGTTCGATGCAGGCGACCCGCCGGACATGCCGGCCATCCCCGACATGCCCTTTTGATCCTGCTGGGCCGGTTGCCGCTGCTGCTTCTGCGCGCCGGCCTGATGATCCTTCATCATCTGATCGTGCATCTGCTGCCCGCCATGATCCATGCCCTGCTGGTGGGCATGGGCCGGCGCAGTCTGCGCGGGCGCGGGCGTCGACTGGGCGAGAGCGGTGCCGGCGGCGAAGGTTAGCGTCGCGAAGAGGCTGATGGTCGCCGCGCGAAATGTCGTCTGTCGCATTGAGGGTCTCCGAGTGTTCGTCCTGTTGCCCGATCGACGTTCCGATCCCGGCAATTCCGAAGCTTCAATGCTGCTAGCGAGACGCAGTCTGTATACGTAACTTACGAATCCGCTTTGGATCGCGACTAGCATGCGCGGGATCGTGCGGGGTGGACCATGGTCCAAGGTCAAGCGAATTCATGATCCCGCTTGATGGCGGCCGACAGCGAAGTGCAAAAACCAATTGGCCCGCCGTGGGAGAACGGCGGGCCAAAGCTGCAGTTGAACCAGGCCACGGTCGTTGGCCACCCAGCCTCGTGATCGGAGCTGGCTTAAGTGCAGGGTCAGCAACCGCCCCGCGACCTACGCAACATGCGGGAGGCTCCGTCCTGGGTTCCCATCTCCCGCATAGCGATCCGATGGTCCTGCATCATCTCACCGTGCATCGGCACTTCGCGGTGTCGCATTCCTTGCATCTGGGCCGTGTCGGACCGAGCCGGCGCCGGCTTCGCCTTGAGCGTCTGCTCAAGGTCCGGCATGCCCGGCGGCATCCCATCGGCGAGAACTGGCCCGGCGCCGACGGCAAGGACGCCAAAGGCTGCGAGCGAAGCGATAATCGCTGCTTTCTTGCGCAAATATGATTCCTTCAAGTCTGAGTTTCAGTTCGACCGGACACATGCCCGGTCGATTCTCGCTCCCCAGGGAGCTTGCCGTTGAGATGGTGTCGGCCTGGAGGCGGCAGTATACGTAATTTGCGAAGCCGGCGGTCAGCCTGCCATGTCCGCTTTAGTTCGGCTATTAGCAAAAGCTGGGCGCGGATGACCGAAGACGGCGGCCATCAAAGCCTCCGCCTAGCCCGAGCACTGGAAAGCGACGCCGCCTGCTGCAGTGGCAAACAGCGAAACGTAAATCGCACGCCGCTTTTGCTTCGGCGCGATCGTGGCAAGGCTCACCGCCGAACCAGCCACTCGGACTGGCCCAGGTTAAATTGTCGGAATAGACGCTCGCTCGGATCGGTGCCGCAGTGATTGAACGCTCGCCTGGCTGATGATTGATCAACTGGCGAGGGCCGCAACCAGCTTAGAAGGGCAATTTTTTCTTCCCAGAGGGGGCGGGCACAAAAGCGATCGGTTCGGGTATTACGGATATTGCCCTCCCGAGCGCCCTTTAAGGGAAGAGCGGCGCTTCGCCTCGGTGGATCTCATCGGGATCGAGAAAAGCGCGTTTGCGTCAGTTTCACGATTGCTCAGGAGGGGCTTCGAAATGACTTTTCTGAGCCGGCGAACTCTCTTGGCGGGCGGAGGCCTCCTGCTGGGGGCGGCATGCACGCGCAGATTTGCGACGCCGGACCAAGCAGGCACGCTGCCCATTCCTCGCCTGTTAGATGCACGCGACCATGGGCAGAGAATTGGACTGAGGGCGCAGGAAGGGGAAACCACTTTCTTCCCAGGGCGGCGGAGCGCCACCATGGGATACAACGGCAGCTATCTCGGCCCGACTCTGCGGGTACATCGCGGGGACGACGTGACGGTGACTGTCAGCAACAATCTGTCTGCTGATACCACGGTTCACTGGCACGGGCTGCTCGTACCGGGAGAGCTGGACGGCAGCCCCCACCAGACCATTAGTCCAGGCGAGACTTGGCGTCCGACGCTGCCGATCCGTCAGCCGGCGGCCACTCTCTTTTATCATTCCCATGCACACGGCCGAACGGCGGAGCAGGTCTATGCAGGCCTAGCGGGATTGCTCTTCGTCACCGACGAGGAAGAGCAAGGTCTCGGTTTGCCTTCAGATTACGGCGTCGACGATCTACCAATATTGATCCAGGATCGGCAGTTCGTGGATGGCCGTCTGGTGTTACCGGCGGGCATGATGGTGGCGTTGGACGGGAGGCGGGGCAACGTTATTCTCGTAAAC
>DAIMKE010000984.1:0-2398 GCA_036721875.1 Bradyrhizobium sp.
ACGGGCGCGGAGCGGCGCCGCTCGGAATGAACGAGAAATCCTCGGCCAGCGACGACGAAATCCACGGCACCTGTTCGCTGCGCGAGGCGCGGGTGACGCCGACGCGGGTGCGGTTGAGCGTTTCCTCCGCCATCAGGTCGGGCGTGCGGATTTCCTTCAGCAACTCCCGCACAAACAGGCTTCGGTCGCTGCCATTGTCCGAGATGACCGACGATAGCGCGGCCGAATACATCACCAGCGTGCCGTTTGGCGCGATGACTGGCGCAAGGCCGGCGGAAAAGCTGCGAAACCGGCGTTCGAACGGATTGCGCCTGGAAGCATCGATCAGGGCGATCTTGACGCCGGCGCCGCGGCTATTGATCTCGCCCAGCACCGTCTCGAGGCTGAAACCGTCGCGGCGCACGTCCGGCTCGGTCCAGATCTGGGCGTCGACCGGAATCATGTAACTCTGCCGGCTCGACTGCACGCCAAAGCCGGAGAAGAAAATCAGCGCGACCGATCCCGGCTTGATCTTGCCGTAGAGGCGCTCGAAGGCGCGGCGCATCTGCTCGCCGGTCAGGTTCTCGCCGATGTCGACATTGAAGCCGTCACGCTTGAGTTCGTCGGCGATGTCGCGTGCATCGTTGATCGGCTCCTTCAGCGGCGCTTCGGCATCCGGATATTTCGCGTTGCCGATGACCAGCGCGTAGCGCTCACCGGCTGCGAACGACGGGACCACCGGGACGGCCGAAAAAATCAAGGCGGCAAGCAATGCAAGGCGGATTTTCATATTGAAAGAGGTCCAGATCACGGCAACCCAGCCAAAATAGCGCCGATACCAGCTCGCGCCGCGGCGACCTTACTCCACGCATTCTCCATTATCAAACCGCGGCGCAGGCACGTCAATTGCTCAGGGCGTCGACGTGAATTGCGACAATTAACCGCGACGAGCCCGGCCGGATGATGGGAAAAGAACCGCGCCGGCAAACGAAGATGGCGCTCTGTTCCGATCCGACCGACGAATGCCATTCGTTGCAGAGCCCGACATATGCCCGTCATAACCTAGGTGCGCCGCACACCGTTGCTGAAGCAAACTATCTTGGGGTGATTGCGCAATAATACTCGCCTTTCGCGGGATTAATGTGACCCCTCTCACGTAATTCTGCCGCCCTGCCATGCCGCCGTTGCTGCCGCGCGGGTTTGACCTTTGCGGATGACAATGGCTTGGTGCCGCTATCGGCCAATCTCGACAGCCAAGAAAAGAAAAGTGACACCGATGGGAAATGCCTACGAAATCTACGCGCTGCGCTATGCGACGATGTCGCCGCGCACCCCCAACATGAATTTTCTGGCCCCCGATCCGCACGAGACCACGGCGGCGGATCTCGATTATTTCGTCTGGCTGGTCCGTGGGCATGGCCGCGACATCCTGGTCGACACCGGCTTCAATGCCGAAGAAGCCAAGGCGCGTGCCCGCAAGCTGACTCTCAATCCGGTCGATGCGCTGGAGAAGTTCGGCGTCTCCGCCGACGGCATCAAGGACGTCGTCGTTACCCATTTGCACTACGACCACGCTGGCAACCTCGATCGTTTCCCCAGCGCGCGATTCCATCTGCAGGAACGCGAGATGAGCTACGCGACCGGGCGCTGCATGTGCAACGGCATGCTGCGGCATCCGTTTTCGGTCGAGCACGTCACGACGATGGTGCGCCATGTCTATGGCGAGCGCGTCACCTTCCATTCCGGCGACGGCGAGATCGCGCCCGGCGTGACGGTGCATCGCGTCGGCGGCCACTCCGACGGCCTGCAGGTGGTCCGGGTCGAGACCGCGCGGGGACCGGTGGTGCTGGCGTCCGACGCGGCGCACTACTACGCCAATCTGCAGAAGCGCAGCCCGTTTCCGATCGTCTACAATGTCGGCGACATGGCGCAGGGCTGGGAGACCGTCGAGCGGCTTGCCGGCCACCCCGATCGCTTCATTCCCGGCCACGATCCGCTGGTGAGCGAGATCTATCCGCGCGCCAGCGACAAGGTCGACGCGTTTGCGCTGCATCTGGCCCCGTCACGATCGTTCGCAAAATAGGTTCAAGAACAAGATGTCAGATTACAAGACACTCGGCTTCATCGGCCTCGGCGTAATGGGCGAGCCGATCTGCCGCAACCTCGTGAAGAAGAGCGGCAAGCGCGTCGTTGCCTTCGATCTGTCGCCGGAGCCGTTGGCGCGGCTGAAAGGCGAAGGCGCCGAGATCGCCAGTTCCGTCGCCGACGTCATCAGGCAAAGCGACCTGCTGTTTCTGTGCCTACCCAGCGCCAAGCATGTGCGCGCGGTGTTCGAGGAAGACGGTATCCTCAAGAACGCGAGGAGCGGCCAGGTCGTCGTCGATCTCGGCACGTCTTCGGTCGGCCAGACCCGCGATTT
>DAIMKE010000984.1:2410-3247 GCA_036721875.1 Bradyrhizobium sp.
CAGTTGCACGCCAAGGGCGCGGCCTGGGCCGACGCGCCGATCGCGCGCACGCGGCAGGCGGCGCAGGACGGCACGCTGAGCGTGATGGTTGGCGCAACGCCTACGCTCTACGCCGACATCGAGCCCTTGATCCGCTGCTTCGCCACCGACGTCACCAATTGCGGCGAGATCGGCGCGGGGCAGGTCACAAAAATACTCAACAACATGGTGCTGTTCGAAACCGTCAACGCGCTGGCCGAAGCTGTTGCGGTGGCGAAGCATAACGGCGTCGATCCCAAGCTGCTGCTCGACACGCTGTCAAAGGGTTCTGCCGACAGCTTTGCGCTGCGCAATCACGGCATGAAGGCGATCGTGCCGGGGAATTTTCCGGAGCGCGCGTTCTCGACCGAATATGCGTTGAAGGATCTGTCCTACGCGCTGGAACTGGCGGCAGATGCCGGTATCAGGATTCGCGGTGCGGAGCTGATCGGCACCGTGTTGCAGGAAGCCATCGAAGCCGGTTCGGGCGACAATTATTTCCCCGTGATCGCAAAACATATCGACCGGGCGTAGTGGCGCCCGGATTCATCGGAGTTGAATCATGATCACTCGATTTCCCGGATACACGCCCACCCGCAGCGGCGCCGTCGTCCACGACGACCTCGTTTTCACGGTGGCGGTCGCGCCCGATCCGGTCGCTCCCTCCATGTACGAGCAGAGCGTGAAGGCGCTCGCCCGGCTCGACGAGAATCTCGCGAAGTGCGGCACGGACAAGAGCAAGATCCTTACGGCCATCGTCTACATCGCCGACATCAAGCGAAAGGCCGAGATGAACCGCGCCTGGGACGAATGGGTCGA
>DAIMKE010000985.1:0-3237 GCA_036721875.1 Bradyrhizobium sp.
CATGGGGGTCAGTTCTTCATGACGGAAAGGGGGCAGTTCCGAATGTCGCTGGACAGCGAGGACCACGAGCCCAATCACCAGCTCTACCATGAGCCTGCGCCGTGTATGGCCGCGAGGATAGCCTGTCTTGCGATTATCCATTGTTCCACCTTCGGTTCGAACGGCTCCCAGGACTGCGGACTCCGCCGCGAGGACAGGTGATTCGGTCCTGTTGCATGTATTGTTTGTGTGAGAATCGCTGATGGCATCTTGGCGCAGAGCACACCCTCGCTATCGATGGCCTTGCCTGCTACGCCCTCGGGTCAGCGACGCCACTCCTCCGGGTTGGCCGTGGAAACTGCCGGTGCCGCGCCGCGTTGGTGACCGCGGCGCAGCTTCAGGGGTTGCTTGAAGGCCTCGACTGGCGCCGGGTGCATGAACGGCGCGAGACGCGCGTCCCTGTCGCGGCAAGTTGACCGTTCAGCACTGGCAAGCCGCTGGAATCCATGGTTGAATCGGTCTCGTGAGCGACGCGGCCGAACCTGTGACCAACGATCCGATCGCACTTCGGGCGATGCTCGCGGCGGAGCGTGCCGAGAATGAGCGGCTGCGCCAGATCATCAAGGAGTTGCAGCGCCATCGCTTCGGGCGTCGGGCCGAGAGCCTGCCGATCGACCAGCTGTTGCTCGGGCTCGAGGAGGCCGAGCAGATCGAGGCCGAGGGCCTCGCCGGCGAGGAAGCGGCTGATCCCGCCAAGCGCGCTGACCGGGTCGGGAAGCGTCGCGCCAACCGCGGCTCGTTGCCCGCGCACCTGCCGCGCATCGAGCAGGTTGTCGATATCCAGGATATGGCCTGCCCCTGCTGTCGCGGGCAGCTCCACATCATGGGCGAGGATGTGTCCGAACGCCTTAATATCAGCTTTATTATTGTCGGTGGGTGCGAGTTAATGCACAATGTCTGAACCCGAGCAAGCAAATGGCACGACCCAGGACCAATCTACAGCCGCCACCGAGCAAGCCTCTCGCGTATTCATACGTGCGCTTTTCGACGCCGGAGCAGGCTCGGGGCGAGAGCTTTCGCCGGCAGATTGAGCTGGCGCGCGCCTATGCGGCCAAGCATGGCCTGCATCTTGACGAGAGCTTCCGCGACGAGGGTGTGTCCGCCTTCAAAGGCCGCCACCGCGATGAGCGCGCAGCGTTGGGCGCTTTCCTAAGGCGCGTGGAAAGTGGCGACGTCGCCAAGGGGTCGTATCTCCTTGTCGAGAGTCTCGATCGCTTGTCACGCGAAGAAGTCGTCGATGCGCTGGAGCTGTTTCTGGGCCTGACCCGGAACGGCATCGTCATCGTCACACTGGCCGACCAGCGGGTCTATTCGCGAGCGAGCCTGCGTGCCGACCAGACGCAACTGATCATCAGCATCGTTGTGATGTCGCGCGCTCACGAAGAGAGTGCGATGAAGTCCAAGCGCGTTTCCGATGCCTGGGCAGCTAAACGCCAACGTGCCGCCGATGAGCGGCAGGCGATGACGGCGCGCTGCCCCGCCTGGCTCGAGCTCGTCGGTGGGCCGAGATCCGGGCGCTATGTCGAGATCCCCAAGCGCGTCGAGATCGTCCGAAAGATGTTTGCGGACACGATCGCCGGTATCGGACGCCGCACGATTCAAAAAGAGCTGAACGACAAGGAGGTGCCGACCTGGGGCATCGGCAGGAAGCGCAGCCAGTTCTGGCATGACAGCTATATCGCAAAGATCTTGTCGAACCCGGCGGCCTATGGACGCTATATCCCGCGCGGCAAACTCGCCGGTGGTTCGGATGCGACGGCGGAGGCGCCGATCGACGGGTACTTTCCGGCAATCATCGACGAGGCGACCTTTTGGGCGGCACAGGCTGCCTCAAAATCTCGCGGCTTCGGCAAGGGCACGCCAGGTCGCCGCAAGAACCTTCTGTCGAAGCTCGTGCGCTGCGAGGCGTGCAGCAACAACCTTGTCTTCATCGACAAAACGGTTCGCGGCGGCGGTCACAAGCTCAAATGCGGCCGTGCACATGCGAGCGCCGGCTGCGATCACCGGACGATGTACGACTACAAGCGCGTCGAGCTCGCGGTGGTGTTCGGTCTGGGCCAGCGCCGCAAAGGCCTGATCGCGGCAGCCACCGACCGGCAGAGCCAGGCAAAAGCCGCGCTCTCGTCGGCGCAAGCCCGCCGCGACGACCTTGAGCGTCAGCTCGACAATCTGATTCAACTCGTTCAGGCGTCCGGTGGCGGCAGCCGCCTCGGCAAACAGGTCCAGGCGCTCGAAGCCGCAGTCGACGCGGCCGACGATGAGATCGTGGTGCTGGACCGAGCTTTCCGGCAGTCGCAGCCCGCTGACGTGGATAGCGCGACCGAAGGATTGCAGGCGGTCTACAATAAGCTGAATGCCGATCCTGACGAGTTAGCGACCCGTGCCGCTTTTCAGCAGCGCCTCAAGTTGCTGGTCGATCACGTTGTACTCGGCCCGAGCGGATTTGTCGTAACCCATACCGATGGGTCGACCTCAAGGACGAGTTTCGCGGGTCCGGACCGTTAGCGGTGACGCTGCGAGTCGGCATTGCCGATGTGGTCTAACGGCATCAACTGATGCCCATCTAGCCGAGACCGGCTGCGCATTGCCGGCGCGAAGCCCGCAATGGTGAGCACTCTATTCGCCGGCGTGGCTATCGGTCTGGGGTTTCGCGCGGATACCGACGCCGCGGCCGTTCTCGAACAGGAACTCGATGCCCTGCTGTTCGAGCGCAATCTGCAGGTCGCGGAGCGTGCGGTCATGCGAAGATGATGTCCCCTGCTCAATTCGGATTATGGTCCGTTTGGCGACACCACTGGCTTGAGCCAGCTCATCCTGAGAAATGTTCAACCAGCTGCGTGCCGCACGCACTTGGGCTTTGTTAAGCATAATTTATCACTTTAAGTGACAATAGGCGCCTGATGTGACAGTCTGACCTTCGTGGACAAGCCGTTCACGAGAGGAACCTTACGCCATGCATCACGCAGCCTCCAGCCCTGTTTCTGCCGCCGTCCCGGCCATCCCCACCGTTGCGCCGGTCTCGCCGCCGCGCGCCTTGCCGGCCGATCTGCTCGCCCGGATCGAGAAGGCGGTGTCGGGCGCGGGTTCGGCCGAGTTCGCGGTCGATCCGCTGCTCGGCCACAGCCTCAGCGCTGTGACGTCGTTCCTGACCTCGGTCGTCAAGCGCTCGGGCGCGGTGATCGAGGACGCTCTCTATGC
>DAIMKE010000986.1:0-3233 GCA_036721875.1 Bradyrhizobium sp.
GACCTGACGAACATCGTGCCCTTCGACCTGGCCGTGCCGGGGAACCACGAGTTCTACGATGCCGAAATGAAGGGCAGTTTGGCGAAAGGCAGGGATTCCGCCGATGAGTTCGGAATCGATCTACTATCGCGAGACACCGTTGTCATAGGCGAAGTGAGGTTCGTCGGATGTGTGCTCTGGACCGACTATCGACTGTACGCGACCCCGAAACCCTCGATGGTCTATGCGGGGGAAACGCTGAACGATCACCGCTTGATACGCTATCAAGAAACGAGCGGGCATTTCAGTCGCTTCATGCCTTGGCACGCTGCCGCCGAGCATCGGCTGGATCTGGCATTCATTAGGCAGGAGTTGGCGATCCCATTCGGCGGCCCGACAGTGGTGGTCACGCACCACGCACCTCATCCGAATTCGATCGCGTCGCGGTATCAAGGCGCCCCGCTTACCCCGGCATTCGCTTCCGACCTCAGCAACGTCATCGACGAGTTTCAGCCAGAGCTCTGGATCCATGGTCACGATCACGGATCACATGATTATCGGTTAGGGCGGACGCGCGTCTTCGCAAACCAGGCGGGCTATCCCAATCTTCACGGCGACCGGGAAAATCGCGGCTTTGAGCCGCGCTGCGTGGTGGAGATTTGAACGATCGAGGCCCGGACGGGCGGCCCAGTTACCGCCGTTCCGGCCACATTGCCATTCCCGGAATACTGTACACTGGTACCACCATGCTACTCACCTACGCCATAGGCGATGTGCACGGTCGCTCTGATCTCCTCCAGGCGAACACGGCGAGGCGCCTTGCGCAGGGGTGGGGCGGTGCGCTCTCCATAGCGCCGTAGCCGGCCCACCCCAGTGTGAGGCGCCGGGTTCAGCTATCGGACGCCATGTTCCAAAAGGCTCTTTGCGACTACCCCTTCGACCCACCTCGGGACGTTGGCGCGGGTTGGGTTGCCAGCCTCGCGCCGTGAAGGTCGAGACTTCATCTCCGCTGCGGCTCTCGATCGTGGGGATGCCTTGCTTGGTTTCTTGTCTGAGGTTTGCGGCTCGCAGAACCGGTCAGCCTGCGGGATGCCTGTAGTCGGCGCAAGCCCCCGACACTGGGGACAAACGTGAGAGCATGATGGTCATGGTGTCCCCAAACCTCGACCGCATGGCCAACTCGTTCTTGTGGAATCCGTCGAACTGGTCATAGCCCCGCCACTCGTTGGCCGAGACTCCAGCCGGCACGGTGCCGGCCGCTATGCGCGCCTCAGCCATATTGTCGTGGATCGATGACGGCATGCTGGGGGTGCATGCCGTTCAAAGAAAGGTGGCGCGGATTTCCTCGATCACCTGCCCGGGCGCCTGGAGGTGCGCGTAGTGGCCGACGTCGGACAGCAACGTGAGTTCCACACCGAGGCGTTCCGCGAGTTCAACGCCCATGGCCTTGTTGATGTATAGGTCCTCGGTGCCCCAAATGACGCGGATCGGCGTTGAGACTGTCGTGAGATTGACCTCGAAATGCGCCTGCGCGGCGCTGAAGTGCGAATAATAGTGATAGAAGGCGTCGACCGAGGTCATGCCGCCATGGTCCCAGCTCCGCGCGACATCATTGCGGAACTCGCTCGATACTTCGTAACGCGCAACCTCAGGCAAGCCGCGAGTGTAGGTATTGGCAAGGATTTCGTCGCGATTAGCGTTCATAAAGGCGCGGACTTGGCTGGCCGAGGGCTCAGCCTTCAGAGCCTGGAGGCTCGCATACATATGCTCAGGCCGGTTGAACGGCGCGAAATCGCCGACCACGATTGAGCGGGCGATGGTGGGCTCGTCCAGAGCTGCGATCAATGCCGGCAAGCCGCTGATGTCGGTCGCGTAGATAGTCAGGGTCGATCTATTGATGCCCGCGCGATCGACATAGGCCCTTAGGATGCGTGCATAGTCGCCCGGGGCGTACGGAAAGCGCGCGACCGGCGGGCGCGACGAAAGCCCATAACCGGGCCAGTCGAAGGCATGGACTTCATAGCTTGCGCCAAGCTCGAGCGCGAGGTCCTTGAATGCGTAAAGCGTCTCCGGGAAGCCGTGCAGAAGCAACACCGTGCCCTTGGGTTCCGGGTGGCTGACGACCATCCGCCGAAGCGTGATGTCGGTGTCGACCGTCAACTCGCCGACCTCGGCCGTGGGCTGGAAATCCTGTTGCGACATGGTCTCGTTCCTGTTCGTTGCGATTGCTGCCGTGCCGAACCCGGCGCTTAGTCGCCGCTAAACCGTGACGCTCAGCAGATACGTCTTTGCGGGTGCCCTCGGTAGAACGGCAATTTGAAAGTGAGACTCTCGATATTGATGGGGTATGGGATCGCCGCGGCAGGCGGTGGGCAGCGGCGGTGGGACGCGCGTCGTGAGCGGCGCCGGTCCCGCGGGCGCGGATTTCCGACACGGCCGACGCCTCCCTCAACAAGCCGGTGCTCGTAGCGACGGTAAATTTGGAGGTTTACGCTGGGGCCGGGATGTAGTGCGCCGTTGGCATCGCCCTCCATCGTAACCGTTGCCGTTGCTCGCTTGCCTGCCGGCTATTCCGCGAACTTGGGTCGTCTCCTGAGGTGGGGGTTGAATTGCCTCACGACCACAATTTTTGACGATGATCGCCGAGAACGCTCGTTATACGTTACGAGGAGGCGTCAGAATTCATGAGCAAAATCGTGCGGAACCCTCACACGGATCATCCCTAGATCCACTGTTACAAGCCTTGGCGCCGCGCAGTGACAATCGCATAGGCGAAACCACATCACGGTTGATAGCGGCCGCAGATGGCGGGTATTTCGATTGGTGTAAAGCTGGCCGTTGACCTAAGGTGCGGGCATGGCAACGAGAGCTGACGCGGATGTTTGCCAGAACCGACGCTGAAGCGAAAAAGAAAATCCAGTTTGGGCCATTTAGCCTCGCGATCAATGAACGGCTTCTGACCCGGGACGGCGTGCCGGTCGGTGTTGGGGCTCGGGCACTCGATATCCTGATCGCCTTGATGTCCCGCCCCAACACGGTCGTCAGCAAGCGCGAGCTGATGGCGGAGGTCTGGCCCGACGTTGTTGTCGAAGAAGGCAGCCTGCGGTTTCATGTGGCGGCCCTTCGCAAGGCCCTCGGCGACGGCGAGGGCAGCGCGCGTTACATCGCGACGCTACCCGGGCGCGGCTATTGTTTCGTTGCGCCGATATCCTCGCCGCACGATCCGGTTGAGGGAATGCAGGAAAGGGCAGGCC
>DAIMKE010000987.1:0-3231 GCA_036721875.1 Bradyrhizobium sp.
GCGGTCACCGGGAGCTCGAGCGGCACGACATTGTTGCCGAACGCAACGGAATAGTTTGGCAGGGCACCAATACCGATGCCGTTCTCAATCGCCGCAATCGCGCCGCAGCTGCCATGGACCTTTGCAACGATCTGAATGGGGCGCACGGGTCCAAGTAGGTTTGAGAGATGGCCGTTCGACACGTGACCGTCCCACTGTTCGATCAGCCGGTGATTGCGCAGAGCCTCCCTTGAGGCGGGCCGACCATGCGCTTTCAAATAGTCCTCGCTCGCAAACAGCTCGAAATGCATGCGGCCGAGCCTGATAGCGACGACGTCGGCGGCTGTTGGCGGCGTCATCTGGATGGCGAGGTCTGAATCGAAGCGCAGGATGTCTGCGACAGTATTTGAGATCCGGAAGTCGATCCCAATCAGGGGGTGGGAGTCCTGGAATGCCTTGAACTGTGGGATGAGCCAGTTGACCCCAAGGCCTTGGGTCACGGTTACGGCGACCCAGGACCGCTCGCCGCGACGTTCAGCGACGAGATGTTCGAGTTCGTTGACTGGTGCCTGCATGCTACGGGCGATATCGATGACCTGCTGACCCAGCAAGGTCGGGATCGCGCCGTCCGGCCCGCGCTCGAGCAGCCGTCCCTTGCAGGCAGCCTCCAAGGCAGCGACGCGACGCAGCACTGTTGCACTGCTGACGCCAGAACGGCCAGCGGCCCGGCGGAGACTGCCTTCGTCAGCGAGCGCCACCAGTAGGCGAAGATCGTCCCAGACGAACCGACCCGGCTCGGAAGCATCAACGTTGCCATCACTCACAGGCAATCTCGCGTTTCAAAACTGAGCCATCGGCGGTCCGTTTTGCACCGCAACCCTTAAGAACTCGTCTGCATCTACCCGTCTCAATGCGCAAGGCAGGCCGCAACGGGCGTCCTGCTGCCCGGGATCGGCGCAGGATCTGCACCGTTTGGCAGGGCTCCAGCATTCAGCCCAACAGGCGGCTCAGGTGGCCTGTTGGCCATTCGAAAGGAGTTTGCGATGCAACAGCAAAAACAAAACAGCGGGGCCGATGCGCACGCGACGGCCGCTGTTCAACCGATGCACATTCCGGCGGGCTCACGGATTGCGCTAGGGAATCTAGCAGCCGGGTCGATGGGCGATGACCGCTCCTTCGCGGTTCCGATGCCACTCGTACCGTTCCAGTTCGCGGCCAAGCTCAGCGGTGAAGTTCCCGCGATTGGGTCTGTTTTCGCGGAGTCAGGGCTGCAGGCCAAGCTGGAAGCACAGTTAGTCATCGAGTCGGCTTGGACGATGATGAGCTACATGATGCCCGGGATGGCCGCTGCACCATTGGCTCGCTATCCGACGCACGTGAAGCCGAGACCGCTTCCGCTGATGGTACCCAATATGTTTGATTTCGGTATCCGTGGGCCAAGTCATGCTGGCGACATCATCGTCTCCGGACCATGCTTCTTTGGCGCTCCCAGCCCCCCTCCCTCGATCGTCAGGCCGGAGAACGTGCGTGCGGCTATGCGAGAGAGCCGTGCCGACGATCTCATCCGCAGGATCATTGCGACCGATCCTGCAGTCAGGCAGGCGTGGCTGATGGGTCGAGAGATATCGTGGCCTCTGATCGTCGGCTATACTCCCGGCGTGCGACCTATCGCTCGTGCCGCGCTGCATGTGTTGGCTGAAGATGAGGCGCTTGCTCTGCAGCCCTGCACCATCGCAGCAACGCTGTGTGTTCTGCTCGGCACAAACAACTATAAGCGGCGGCATGGCATGACATTCCATCGCACGGGCATGCTGGCGCCAATGCCAAATGCCGCGTCAGTGCGTGCAGCTTTGAAGCAAGCCCATTGCAGACATGATGAAAGACGTTCCCGCGAGGTGACGACAGCACTGTCTTACCTGCGCCGCGCCGGGCTGAATAATCTTGCGCGTCAGATCGAAGCGCAGGCGATGGCCGCGTTGCCGGCTGGCGTGCCCTGAACGCCGGTCTGGCGGGCGGGGCAGCCGATGGGGCAAGCTGCGCCGTCGTCATTGGCGCGGCTCGACCGGCGCCGCCGTACTGTTCCAGGCGGCAGCCTCGTTTTCGTGATGTGTACGATCTGCCTGCTGGATCTCCGTTTTGACGGCCGCGCTCGAACGCTCGAGCGCGCCCAACAGTTCGCCCAGCGTGGCGGAATCGCCTTCGAGGATGTCGTCGTAGATGGATATCGCTTCCTTGGAAGTGGCGAGCGCCATGATGAAGGCAGCGACTACGACTGCCTCAGCCGGCTTCAGCATCGCCCGATTGCGATGGAAACCGCGCAGATAGACCTGCCCGGAAAGATCGGCGAGCTTCAGGCGCACCTCGTGATCGGTCAGTTCGGCGGGCAGCTTGCCATCCGCCGCGTCGGTTCGCTCTTGACGGGCAGATTTACTTGGGCGGTCGCTGCGCTTTTGACCGAAGCGGTCAAGCGTCTCGATCCGCTCGGAGTTAAGATCGTTGTCTTTGGTGGCGTTAGTCATGCTAGGGCTCCCGGTGATGGTGGATCGAATGGTCGAGACGGGCGATGCAGCGTCGCCGCGTCGCTTTCTGGCGACGGCAAATGCATGGTTCGGCTATGCCGAGCAGGCGATCGCGCATTTGGAGGCGTCTGGAGGCGCGCGCGAGGAGGCCTACCGGGCGTTTGCGTTAAAGGTCGACGGCAAGATGCAGGTCGTGCAGCGATTGGTGCGCGCGGCGCGCTTCGTGCGCGAGGTGGAGGCGAAGGACGATGCCAAACTCGGCCAAGACCTGCGTCGGGCTCCGATCGACGCGGTTTTGGCACTCGCCGGTTGGGCGCGCCGGGACCGGCCGAGCGCGCTGGCGGCCGCGCAGCGGCTTGCGGCCGGCGACATCGCCCTGTCGGGCTTGCGCGAGCTCGAGCGCGGCAGCCGTCGAACCGGCCGTCGTGCTCCAGACAGCATGGCGAGCGATGCCGAGTGGCAGGCTTTCGTCTCGAAAGCGGCGGCGCAGCTGGTTTCCGAACGCTTCCCTGGCGCGCGGCCGGTCTGGGCTGCCAAAGGCTGGAGCGTCGGTCCCCGCACCCGGCTGAAGCTGCCCGGTGTGCTCGGGGCAATGAAGCGCACGCCGCTCCTGCACCTGGCTTTCGCGGTCGACGACGACGTCCTTCTGGTATCGACCTCGGCGACGCGCGTCGCCGCGCCTCGCCGCTCCACCCTCACCACCCAGACGCTGATCGCGCTGATCGGCTACTGC
>DAIMKE010000988.1:0-2516 GCA_036721875.1 Bradyrhizobium sp.
TCGCGGGCCAGCCGCAGCCGTTCTCGCAGGTAGCTCCGCATCCGGACGAGGCCGCCGATCAGGCGCAGAAAGTCGAACGCGTTGGTCAGGTTCGCCAGCGAATTGGCCCAAGCGATGAATTTCGGCCGGTCGGCCGGCGGCAAGCCGAGCAGTTCGCAGATCACCGCCAGCGGCAGCATCCGCGCATAATGCTGCACCAGATCGGCGGGGCTGCCTTCCGCAAACAGTCGATCGGCAAGGCCGTCGGCGATGGCGCGAATATGCGGCTCCATGTCGAGCACCGCGCGGCGTCGGAACGCTTCATCGACGATGTTGCGCAGCCGCGTATGATCCGGCTCGTCCATCGTCAGCATATTGTTGGCAATGGCCCCGATCAAACCCGGCATCCACCAGGGCAGGCCCGCGAGCGCCCCGCCCTCCTTGCGCAGCGTGAACACGCTGTTGTCCTTCAGCACGCGCGCAGCCGCCTCGTAGGTCGTGGTGACCCAGACCCGGCCGATGATCGGAAACTTCGTCGCGACCACGGGGCCCGCAGCGCGCAGACGCGCGACGGCCTCCCCGGGATTGCGAAAAAACGCCTCGCTGGTGAAATCCACATTCTGCACGATCGGCCACCTCGCAACGTCGTTCGCACGTTCGGATCAAGATGGTGCGTGGCATCGCAGACGCAAGGTTGAATTTTACCGGTCCAGCCAAGGGGCGCACCTTCGCAGCCTCGCGGCGCGATCCGCCCGAGTGTTGCTTGATCCCCGGATCCGCCTTCCATGAGGGGTTGGTTTGCCGGCCATGAAGCGATCATTGACATTGCACGGCAGCGGCAGATGCTGGCGCTCAAGCAATGCCCGCCCATCTCAAAATTTGAGCACATGAAGCATAAGCAATAGGCGGCCGAAAATTTGTCGCTCGGTTACGTTATGCGGCGACGCGGTCTCACCGTACGACAGTCAGCGCTGAATGATGGGCTAGCTAGTCCAATTGCGCCGGTGAATCGCGATCGATGAAGCGCGGAAACTGCACGTTCAAACCAGGAGAGATCCGATGTGCGCGGGTGACGACAAGAACTGTCCGGAATTCGAACTGCACCACCGAAGCTTCAAGGAGACGCTCGATCGGGAGCGCCGCTCGTTCCTGAAGTCCAGCTTCGCCGCGGCCGGAGGCGCGGCGGCGATGACCGCGGGCGGCATTTCACTGGTGACACCGCAGATGGCGGCGGCTGCCGAGAAGAACCAGCCAGCCAAGCGATCCTATCACCATTTGCCGGCGAATGCCGACACCGTGCATTGGGGCTACTTCAGCAAGAAGTTGAAGCCCCAGGTCGAGATTGACTCCGGCGACTTCATCACCATCGAAGCATTGACACACCATGCCAACGACGACGCCGAGCGCATGGTGAAGGGCGACCCCGGCGCGGAAAGCGTGTTCCTTTGGACCAAGGAGAAGAAAGGCGTCAACCGGCGCGGCGCAGGGCCGATGGACGCCTCGCTGTTCGGGCGGGGCGCTGGCGAGGGCCTTGGCGTGCACATCTGCACCGGTCCGGTCTACGTACGCGGCGCCCAGGAAGGCGACGTGATCGAGTTGCGCATCATCGACGTCGCGCCGCGGCCTTGTGCCAATCCGCAATATCGCGGAAAGGCTTTCGGCAGCAATGCGGCGGCATGGTGGGGCTTCCACTACAAGGACTTGCTGACCGAGCCCAAGCCGCGCGAAGTGATCACGATCTACGAAGTCGACGCCACCGGCGAACGCAACTGGGCGAAAGCGGTCTACAATTTCCAATGGACCCCGCAGACCGATCCTTCCGGCGTCGTTCACAAAACCATCGACTATCCCGGCGTTCCCGTCGATCACTCCACGATCAAGGAGAACCACGGCATACTGAAGAATGTGCGCATTCCGGTCCGGCCGCATTTCGGTGTGATCGGCTTGGCCCCAAAGGAAGCCGATATCGTCGACTCGATTCCGCCGAGCTATACAGGTGGCAACATCGACAATTGGCGGATCGGCAAGGGCGCCACGATGTACTATCCCGTCGCGGTCGAAGGCGCGCTGCTGTCCGTCGGCGATCCGCACGCTTCGCAGGGAGACTCCGAACTGTGCGGCACGGCCATCGAAAGCTCGCTGAACGGCACCTTCCAGATCATCCTGCACAAGAAAGCCGACCTCGTCGGCACGGCGCTGGAATCCCTGGACTACCCGATGCTGGAAACCAGGGACGAGTGGCTGGTGCATGGCTTCAGCTTCGCCAATTATCTCACCGAACTGGGGGACAAGGCGCAGTCGGAGATCTACTCGAAGTCGTCGGTCGACCTTGCCCTGCGCGATGCGTTTCGCAAGATGCGCAAATTCCTGATGACAACAAAGAAGCTGACCGAGGATGAAGCGATCTCCTTGATCACGATTGGCGTCGACTTCGGCATCACCCAGGTGGTTGATGGAAATTGGGGCGTCCACGCGGTTATCAAGAAGGATATCTTCTCCGGCGGCGAGGCCTGACCCGCCCGCGTAGGGCGGGTTCG
>DAIMKE010000988.1:2526-3230 GCA_036721875.1 Bradyrhizobium sp.
CCCGCCGCTCCGTTCGAGATGGCGGGCTAAGGAGAACCCGCCCTACGCACCCGCCGGCTAATGCTGTTCGGCTTTCCAGTCGCGCTTGATCTTCTTGGCGAGCGACCATTTGTGGACTTCGGTCGGGCCGTCATAGATCCGGAAGGCGCGGATCTCGCGGAACGCCTGCTCGACGATGGTCTCGGTCGAGACGCCGGTGCCGCCCATCACCTGCACGCAGCGATCGGCGACCCGCATCAAGGCTTCCGACACCGCAACCTTGGCCATCGAACTCTCGGCCGTCCCGAGCGAGCCGTTGTCCAGCACGCCGGCGCACCAGTCGATCATCAGTTCCGACTGTTTGAGGTCGATCAGGTTCTCTGCCAGCATGAAGCCGACGCCTTCGTGATCGACCAGCGGTTTTCCGAACGCGTGGCGGCGGCAGGCATAATCGGTGGCGATCTCGTTGGCGCGGATCGCAAGGCCCAGCCAGCGCATGCAGTGCGACAGGCGCGCCGGGCTGAGGCGGATCTGCGCGTATTTGAAGCCTTCGCCTGCCGCGCCGAGCATCTGGTCGGCGGAGACGCGAAGGTTCTCGATCTCGATCTCGGCATGTCCGCCGGGCATCGAACTGTCGATCGTATCCAGCACGCGCAACGTGCGGATCGCGGCATCAGGCAGATCGACCAGGAACATGCAGGCGCCGTCGTCCGACTGTGCCATGA
>DAIMKE010000989.1:0-3228 GCA_036721875.1 Bradyrhizobium sp.
AGTTCGTGATCGTGATGCCGGAAACCGACCTCCATGTCGCCGGCATGGTCGCGGAGCGCCTGCGCCGCTCGATCGCCGGAGAAAGCTTCGCCGTCAGCAAGGGCGCCAAGCGCATCGAGGTCACGATCTCGATCGGGCTGTCGACACTCGACCGCAAGGGCGAGCCTGTTGCCGACGTGCTCAAGCGCGCCGACACCGCGCTGTATCGCGCCAAGAACGACGGTCGAAACCGGGTGGTTTCAGCGGCGGCGTAAGCGGCTCTCACCATTCGAAGTGATGTCATCACCCGCGAAGGCGGGTGATCCAGTACGCCGTGGCCTCTCAATTTGATCTCTAACGTCTCTGGAATACTGGGTCACCCGCCTTCGCGGGTGACGACGGCCTTTGCGCTGACGTTTAAGCGGAGACCCGCATCCCGTCGGCCCGGTCCTTCACTGCGTCATACGCCAGCCGTTTGAACTCGAAAGAGAACGGGTGAACGAAGGACATCTGGCGCTGCGCCATCATCACGCCGGCCATGTTCCGCTTCGGCGATATCCACCATTGCGTGCCGGCGACGCCGCCCCAGTAGAATTCGCCTGACGCGTCGGGATGGTCGAACTTAGACGGCGTCTGGATGATGCCGCCGGCAAGTCCGTGCACCTTGCCCGGCTGCTCGCCCAAAAGTGCGAAGCGGATCCACTGTCCCTCGGGCAACTGGTTGGTCATCATCTGTGCGATCGTTTCCGGCTTGAGCAGGGTCGGCCCACCCGGCAGCAAGCTTCGGATCAGCGCCAGCATGTCGGGCATCGTCGACACCAGGCCGCCGCCGCCATTCAGTCGCGCGATGGGGCGCAGGTAGGCGCCGGGGAAGGGCGCGTTGTCGGTCCTGGTGAGGCCGGGCTTCATCGGCTCCATCAGGTCCGCGCCGGAATAATACGCCACTAACCGGCCGCGATCTTTTTCCGGCACGACGAAGCCGGTATCGACCATGCCGAGCGGATCGAGAATGCGCGCCTTGATGAATGTGTCGAAGCCCTGGCCGCTGATGACCTCAACCAGCCGCGCCACCACGTCGATGGCTAGCGAATATTCCCAGGACGTGCCCGGCTGATAGATCAGCGGCAGGTCGGCCAAGACGTCGACCATCTGCGCCAGCGTCGTTCTCGGGTCGTGCACGCCGCGCTCGTTGAGCGCCTTGAAGATGACAGTACCGGGATCGAAGAAGCCGTAGCTGAGGCCGGAACTGTGACTCAGGAGTTGGCGGACCGTGATCGAGCTCTTTGCAGGCTCGGTGTCGTCCAGCGAGGTCGCGCCGCGCCTCAGGACCTTCCGGTTTCCGAGCTGCGGAATATGCTTTTCAATGGGGTCATCGAGCCCGAGCTTGCCTTCCTCGATCAGCAGCAGCGCGGCGCAGGAAGTGATCAGCTTGGTGTTGGAAAAGACGCGGAAGATGTGGTCGGTGCGGAGAGGCGTCTGGGCTTCCTTGTCGGCCCAGCCGACGCAGTTCACGTCGACGAGATCGCGGCCGACCATGACCGCCCAGGAAATTCCGGACAGAAGGTTGCCATCGACGTAGCGCTGCATGGCCGCTCGTGCCGGTTTGAAATCGTAACCGCCGGCGGTCACTTTCAGGTCTTGCATTGTCGCTCCCCTATCGCCGCCTTTTCTGGTGCTGGCCGCTTGCTGAAGCGTGACTACCACATTGCCCCTGCAAATGGCCACGGCGTATGGTTCAGCGTCGCAGGATCGGCGATTGAGGGCTTACAGTCTCCGGGGAAAGCCGGGGCTTTTTCCCGCGTGGTGGAGTTTCGCCCACCTTCACCCCGGCATTCCTGAGCAGCACCGTCGCGGCTTCCTTCGCCGCCCGCGCCATCGACGGATCGTTGCGGACGAGATCCTGCGCGATGGAGCCGTCGACGAGCAGCGCAAGCTGCGTCGCCAGCGCTTCCGCCTCGGTCACGCCAAGCTGCACCAGCAGGTCGCGGAACCAGAGCCGACGGCTTTCCTTGAATTCGACTGCGATCCTGTGGACCGACTGGTCTTCGCCGCCGAGTTCGGCGACTGCGTTGACGAACGGGCAGCCGCGAAAATCCTTGGCCGCAAAGCGCCGCTCCAGCGAATCGAAGGTGCCGAGAATCTGTTCGACCGGCGACTTGTCGGAAGCGCGCGGGGCCACGAAGCGGCGGGCCAGATAGGCCGAGATCAGCGCGTCCTTGGATGGAAAATGGTTGTAGAGCGTGCGTTTGCTGATGCCGATTTCGGCCGCAATGGTGTCGACGCCGACCGCGCGAATCCCCTGCAGATAGAACAGCCTGTCTGCAGTTTCGAGAATCCGGTCCTTCATCGCCGGTTTGGCGGGCAGGGTAGCCATGCGAATGCGGGGGTCATGGTTTGCTTGACACTAGACGCCCCTTATAGCCTATTTACACAGGTCTGTGTACCTATTTCAGATATCAATTGCAGGACGCGGCGTTCGAATCGCGGCCGATAGGAAGAATAAAAACAATGGCCTTGCTGCAAGTCCTGCGTCCAACGCTGCCCATTTTGATCGGCGCTTCGCTGATGCTCACCCTGAGCATGGGCCTGCGCCAGAGCTTTGGCATCTTCATGCAGCCGCTGACGCAAGACATCGGAATCTCGGTGTCGCAGTTCACCTTGGCGCTGGCCGTGCAAAATCTTGCCTGGGGATTCCTGCAGCCGGTCGCCGGCGCCATGACGGTGCGCTACGGCTTCCGTCCGATCATGATCGTGGGCTCGCTGCTGTACATCGTGGGCCTCGCCCTGATGGCGACCGCGCAGGGGATGATCCCGATCCTGATCGGCGCCGGTTTGCTGATCGGTGCCTCGCTGGCCTGCACCGCCAATGCGATTGCGATGTCGGTTTCGGCGCGCGCGGTGCCGGCCACCGTGCGCAGCACCGTGATGGGCATGGTGTCGGCGGCGGGATCGCTCGGTGCACTGCTGTCGGCGCCGATTGGTCAGATGCTCAATGAAGGTTTTGGCTGGCGCGTCGGCGTCGCCGGCTTCGTCATCCTGTCGCTGTTCATGCTGCCGGCCGCCTGGTACGCGGGCAGGGCCGACAGGATTCCGCTGCCGCCCAAGGCTGCCGACGACATCGGCGACGCTTCGGCGGGAACGGCCGCCAAGCTTGCTTTCGGCAACGCGTCGTTTGTGGTGATGACGTGCGCCTATTTCGTCTGCGGCATGCAGCTCCTGTTCATCGCCACGCATCTGCCGTCCTATCTC
>DAIMKE010000990.1:0-2020 GCA_036721875.1 Bradyrhizobium sp.
CTGCTCCATGCCATGCTCGGCGATGTAGCCGTGGCCGCCATACATCTGCTGCGCCAGCACCGCGTTGGAGAAACCGACGTCGGTCATCACGCCCTTCATGACCGGCGTCATCAGGCCCATATGGTCGTCGGCCTCCTGGCGATCCTTCGGATCGGTGGAACGATGCGCGACGTCGCTCTTCAGCGCGGTCCACACCACCATGGCGCGCGCAGCCTCGTTGAAGGCGCGGATGGTGAGCAGCACGCGGCGCACGTCCGGATGCACGATGATCGGATCGGCCGCCTTGTCCGGCTCCTTTGCGCCGGTCAGCGAGCGGCCCTGCAGGCGCTCGCGCGCATAATTGACGGCGTTCTGGTAGGCGACTTCGGACTGCGCGAGGCCCTGTACGGCGACGCCGAGGCGGGCCTCGTTCATCATCACGAACATGCCCTGCATGCCCTTGTTCTCTTCGCCGATCAGCCAGCCGGTGGCGTTGTCGTAATTCATCACGCAGGTGGAATTGCCGTGAATGCCCATCTTGTGCTCGATCGAACCGCAGGACACGCCGTTGCGGGCGCCCAGCGAACCGTCGGCATTGACGAGAACCTTCGGTACCACGAACAGCGACACGCCCTTGATGCCGGCCGGCGCGCCTTCGATGCGCGCCAGCACCAGATGGATGATGTTGTCGGCCATGTCGTGCTCGCCGGCCGAAATGAAGATCTTGGTACCCGAGATCTTGTAGCTGCCGTCGGCCTGCTTGACCGCCTTGGTGCGCAACAGGCCGAGATCCGTGCCGCATTGCAGCTCGGTGAGGTTCATGGTGCCGGTCCACTCGCCCGCGATCATCTTCGGCACGAACATCTTCTTCTGTTCGGGCTTGCCATGCACCAGGAGTGCCGCGGTCGCGCCCATGGTCAGGCCGCCATACATCGAGAACGCCATGTTGGCCGCGCTCTGGAATTCGGTCACGACCTGGCTCAGCGTCACCGGCAAGCCCTGCCCGCCATATTCCGCCGGCGCCGACAGGCCGAGCCAGCCGCCCTCGGCGACCTGCTTGAAGGCTTCCTTGAATCCCTTCGGCGTCGTCACCGAGGCGTCGTCATGCCGCTTGCAGCCCTCGAGATCGCCGACACGGTTGAGCGGCTGCAGCACCTCCTCGGAGAGCTTGGCGGCTTCGCCCAAAATGGCTTCGCGCACATCGGCGGAGGCGTCGGTAAAGCCGGGAAGATTGTCGTATCGATCGATCTGGAACACGTCGTTGAGCAGGAAGGTGACGTCTTCGACGGGGGCTTTGTAGATCGGCATGATGTTCTCCCGGCAGGGCGATGAGGTGGCGAAGGCGCTTGAAATGAACTCGTCGTGGCGATCCGGATTTGGACCTTATCCGGTTCGAGCGGTTCCAGGGAGTGAGAGGTGAACGAAATATCCGCACAGCGGTTGCGACATGAACTGCGCTCGGCGTCGCAGCCTTGGCCTCACTGCTTGGCGAGTTGCTCCCCCATCAAGCGGTGCAGCAGATTGATTCCCTTCAGCGGACGCACCATCACCTTGAAATGCGTGATCTTACCGTCATCGCTGAAGGTGATGATGTCGACGCCGTTGATCTTGATGCCCTCGATCTCGTTTTCGAATTCGAGCACCGCGCCGCGCGCGTTGCGCCATTCGCCGGTATATTTGAAGCCGTGGCCCCCAAGCACCTTTTCGGCGCTCGCCAGATATTTGAAGGTGATGTCGCGACCGCGTTGCGGGGTGTGGACCACGGGGCTTTCGAACACCGCATCGGGATGCAGCAGATCCCAAAGCGCCGCCGTGTCATGGGACTTCATGTAGCCGTACCACTTGTCGAGGCCGCTCATGGTCATCGTGTCCTCCTGCGCAGGCGACGTCCGGGCGTTCGCGCAACGCGCGGCCGGATTATGCGCGTTGACGCATATGCAACTTTATGCATATTGTCAATCACTGTCCCGATAGACCGGAGGACCGGCGTCTTGGCGCTTGGTGACGCGATACTTGCCTGCCTGACCGAACGGCCGATGAC
>DAIMKE010000990.1:2034-3228 GCA_036721875.1 Bradyrhizobium sp.
TACGAGCTCGCCAAGACCTTCGATGCGTCCATTGGATTCTTCTGGAAGGCCAACCACCAGCAGATTTATCGCGAACTGACCCGGCTGCGCGACCGCGGCCATATCCAGGGCCGCGAGGTCGTCCAGTCCGGCAAGCCGAACAAGCTGGTCTACACGCTGACGCCGGAGGGAAGAGCTGCGCTCAGGCATTGGGCGGCGCGGCCGAGCGTTCCCGCCTCGATCAAGGACGACCTGCTGGTGCGGCTCTATGCGCTCGACAGCGTCGACATCGAACCGCTGCGGACCGACCTGATGGCGCGGCTGGAACACCACCGCGACCGCTTCGCCCGTTACGAGCGACTGCTGAACAAGCGGTTTCCGCAAGGGACGGCTTCACCGGCCGATCTGGGCAAACTGCTCGGGCTTCGCATCGGCCTCAGTCATGAGCGCGCGGTGGCGGAATGGTGCGAAGAAGCGATCAATGCGTTGTCGGCGCTGTCGGCCGGCGCCGATCGCGGCAAAGTCGTGGCCATCGGCGTCGGCCAGCGCGAAAAAAACGGGTAGAGCGGCCGATCTGGTCCGAGCTTTAACTTTAGGGCTGCATAGTCCAATTCCTTAACCCGTTATTTACCGTAAGGAACAAAAGTCAGGTTCTGAGGCAGATGAGCTGCGCGGGATTCCATTGTCTCTTCAGTGGGACGCGCGGGGAAGCTGAGGGCGCAGGTGTAGCGCCGGAGCGAACCGGACGAGATCATGAATTCGCGCGTATCGTGGAGTGTTGACGGCATCGATCCATCCGTCCGCGAAAGGGCCGAGGCGGCCGCGCGGCGCGCCGGCATGACGCTGAACGACTGGCTCAATTCCTCCATCGGCGAACCCGCCTCACCCAATTTCCGTGCGCCCCACGACCCAGCGCGCAAGGGATACCTGGCCAGGAAATTCGCGAAGTCGCCGACATCCATCAGCGGCTGGATTCGATTACCCGGCAGATCGAGCAGATTTCGCGGCCCGTGCCGCGCGGCGAAGCCCCGCGCGCCGAGCCGGGCGTCGCCCGCCAGCTCAACGACGCCATTTCGCGCCTCGACGCGCGGCTGTCGCAGATTTCGAACCCGGCACCGGTCCGCCAGGCCGAGATCCACGACAAGCAGCGCCAGGCCGATATGGTCGAGCGTGCCGCAGCCCAAGTCTATCGCCCCCTCGCCGCCGCTCAGCCCC
>DAIMKE010000991.1:0-3225 GCA_036721875.1 Bradyrhizobium sp.
ACGCCGCGGCGGTTCGCCGACCAGCCGGACGCCGAGCCGCATCCGCTCGGGCCCGAGATTCTCGCCCATCCGCAGGCACATCCGCAGCACCATGCCGCGTGCAGAGAGGGTGTAATTGGAAACCCAGTCGACGAGGCTGCGCAGTTCCTCCTTCAGCGGCGGCACGTCGAGCTTTTCGCCGACATCCTTCAGGCGGTTGTGCAGGCGCGGATCAGGCCTGGCGTTTTCCGCCCACACCACCGCCACCACCTCGCGCGGCCCGAGCGGCACGCAGACGACGTCGCCGGGTTTCAGCTCCATGCCGCGCGGCACGCGGTAGGAATAGGCCTGGTTGAGCGCGACCGGCACCAGCACGTCGACGACGCGCGTCGACGATGCCGAAGAGGTGCTGGTGCGGGTGGCGTGGTCCATCGGGGAATCGGCTTGGGATGTGTTTGCTAGCCCCGCCCGGCCAAGTTAGCGAACGGTAAACGAAAGAGGTGCGATATAATGACTGGAATCACCGCCTCCAAGTCCGAACATAAATACCGACATAAAGACAGAGCACGAGGCAGGGCCGATGGCCAAGGCAGTTCCCGCAAGTCCGCCTGTCGAACTCGAATGCGCCGACGAAACTCTGGCGCGGGAGATGACGCGCTGGCTGACGCATCTGCGCGCCGAGCGGCGGCTGTCGCCGAAGACGCTGGAAGCCTATGCCCGCGACCTCCGCCAATGCCTTTCCTTCCTCGCCGAACATTGGGGTGAGAAAGTCACGCTGAAGCGCTTTGCGGCACTGGAAGCCACCGACATCAGGGCCTTCATGGCGATGCGTCGCGCCGACGAGATCGGCAGCCGCTCGCTGATGCGGGCGCTGGCGGGACTGCGCTCATTCGGACGCTTTCTCGAGCGGGAGGGCAAAGGCAGGGTCGGCGCGCTGTCGGCAATCCGTGCGCCCAAGATCGGCAAGAGCCTGCCGAAGCCGATCCAGATGGCAGCCGCCAAGCGGCTTGCCGATGCCGACGAGCGCGCCGGCGAAGATCGCGATCCCTGGATCCTGGCGCGTGACGCCGCCGTGATGGCGCTCTTGTACGGTTCAGGCTTGCGCATCTCGGAGGCACTCGGCCTCAAGCACCGCGACGTGCCGAAGCCCGGCGAAGGCGACGTCATCATCGTGACCGGCAAGGGCAACAAGACGCGCATGGTGCCGGTGCTGCAGAACGTGCTGGCGCTGATCGCCGATTACACCAGGATGTGTCCGCATCAATTGCCGCCGAACGGCCCGATCTTCGTCGGCGCGCGCGGCGGACCCTTATCGCCGCGTATCATCCAGCTCACCATGGAGCGACTGCGCGGTGCGCTCGGCCTGCCCGACAGCGCAACGCCGCATGCGTTGCGGCACTCCTTTGCAACCCACCTGCTCAGCCGCGGCGGCGACCTGCGCGCGATCCAGGAGTTGCTGGGTCACGCCTCGCTCTCGACAACGCAGATCTACACCGGCATCGATGCCGAACGGCTGCTGGAAGTGTATTGGGCCGCGCATCCGCGCGGCTGACGCCCACCCGATACAAATACGCGAAAACAACCCCATGCAAAGTAGAACGAGCGCGGCTCATTCATGCCGCGGCGAAGCAGGCGGATGTCATATTGGGAGCTCAACATGCCGATAGAGAAATCCTTTGATGGGCGCGCCCAAAATCCGCTCAACTCTTGCGTTGAACGGGCGGTTCGGCAATCGTGACCGCGGGTCACCTGGGGGAGAAGAACATGGGCGCACATGAAAGTATGGAGCATGCGGAGCATGCCGAGCACGCTTCGGGCTCGAACAAGAAGATCGCGCTGCTGATCGCCGTGATCGCCCTGTTTCTGGCGCTGTCGGAGACGCTCGGCAAGGGCGCGCAGACCGAGGCGATCAGCAAGAACGTCGAGGCGTCGAACCTGTGGGCGTTCTTCCAGGCCAAGAGCATCCGCCGCACCGTGGTGCAGGCCACCGCCGAACACGCCAGGCTCAGCATGGGCACCGTCGGCGACGATGCCTCGAAAGCCGCGCTGCAGAAGCAGATCGACGACTGGAACAAGACCGCGGCGCGCTATCGCTCGGAGCCGGAAACCGGCGAAGGCTCTGAACAGCTCGCCGCGCGCGCCAAGCATGCCGAGCACCAGCGCGATGAGGCGACGGCGAAGTATCACCACTATGAAATCGCCTCGGCCATGTTCCAGATCGGCATCGTGCTGGCTTCGGCCACCATCATCACCGGCATGATCGTGCTGGCCTGGGTGTCCGGCGTGCTGGCGATCGCCGGCATCGGCATCACCGCGCTCGGCCTCTACGCGCCGCACCTGCTGCATCTGCATTGACTGTCATGCCCCGCGAAGGCGGGGCATCCAGTACTCCGAGGCTTCTCGGTTCAATCTAATTTCTCTGGGATCCTGGGTTGCCCGGTCAAGCCGGGCAAACAGTGAGCGGCTACCGCGCCTGATGCACGCTCTTGCGAAAACGCTGGATCATCCGCAGCGTGCGCGATGACCAGCCATTGCCGTCGCCGCGCAGGATTTCGCGGATCCGCTGCTTGATGGGATTGACCAGGGCAGCCGCCCTGGCGCGCATCACCAGAATGAAGTGGTAGATCTTCCTGAACCACGTCATCTCCAGCAGCTTGGCGCGCGTCACGTCGAAGATGAAGGCGGTGACGCCGAGACCAACAAACTTTCCAGCCACGATGACGATGGCGGCAGCCAGCCAGTGTTCGTGCGCCAGCAGCCAGAGGCCGACCAGCTTGAGCGGAAACAGCGGGATCACCGGCACGGCAAATACGATGAGCGTCATCGCCGGCGACAGCGCATCGACCCGCTCGGTCAGCCACTGCTTGAACGCACGGAAAGGAATCCGTGCGACGATGCGCTCGACGATCGGCTCGAGGTGATCCCACAGCCATGCTTCGATCAGGAAGATGACCGCAAGCAGAACCCAGAACGGCTGAAGCAGGCGGCGCATCATCGATGTGGTCTCCCGCCCGGCAATGGGCCGTCGATCACATATGGATGGCCCGCTTGCCGACCGCAAGCGCGGCTTCCTTGATGGCCTCGGAACGTGTGGGGTGCGCGTGACACGTCCGCGCCAGGTCCTCGGCCGAACCGCCGAACTCCATGAGAACGCAGGCTTCGTGGATCATTTCGCCGGCTTCGCGGCCGACAATGTGCACGCCGAGCACGCGATCGGTCTTCGCATCTGCGAGGATCTTCACGAAG
>DAIMKE010000992.1:0-3221 GCA_036721875.1 Bradyrhizobium sp.
GGCGTTGACCGCGCTCAGACCCAACGCTGCTAACGAACCCACTGCCCCATCTGCAGGCACGTCAGCAGACTGACGTAACTCGGCGTGCCGCCGATGTTCTCCTGCGACGCGCAGCTTGCCCGGCTGGGCGCGGGGAATTTCGACCACTGGCCTGCGAGCTGCCGCTTCGCCTGCCGTTCATCGTTCACGCAACTCTTCATCGACTGGTCGATGGAGAGGCCGGTGGTGGCGGCGACGTCGAGCCTGCAGCTTCGCGTAATGTCGAAGTTCGGCATGCGGTCGGCCACCGCGACGACAAGTTGCGAGCTCATCACGATCATCGAGAAAGAGATAGGCATCTTCCGCCTCCCCCGGACAATGCGAAGCTTCCAGCAGCCGCGTCAGTTCGAAGCTGCACCGCCAGCCTATCGCAAAGCCCATCGGGAGGCGACGGCAATTTCTACCAAAAGTCGAGCGCAGGCACGCAGGAGCCTTTTCCGTTCTCCGCCCTCTTACGCCGCGTTGGCGCCTTCCTGGCGGCTGGCCTCGAACAGAAACCAGGTGCGGCGCTCGGTCTCGTCGATGAAGACTTCGAGCAGGCTGGCGGTGCCGGAATCCTCATGATCGTCGCAAATCTTATGGGCTTTGCGCAGCGCCGCCGCCATGTGCTTGTTGTCTTCCATCAACTCGCGCAGCATCTCGCGCGGCGGCACGTAGTCCTCGTTGTTGTCCTGGATCGTCTGCAGCTTCGCGACCTGCCCGATCGAGCGCAGCGTGGTGCCGCCGAGCTTGCGCACCCGTTCGGCCAGCTGGTCGGTGGTCGCGAAGATCGCCTCCGACTGCTCGTCCAGCATCAGATGGTAATCGCGGAAATGCCGGCCGGAGACGTGCCAGTGGAAGTTCTTGGTCTTCATGTAGAGCGCGAAGGCGTCGGCCAGCAGCACATTGAGCGACGCCGAGATCTTGTCGACGGCGGCCTGCGGCAGGTCCGTCGGTGTATCGAGATCGGGGGATACCTTGGCGGATTTGTTGTTTTTGCTCACGTTGAACCTTCCTGTTAGGAACCGGACACCGGCGGCAGTGGACTTTGGCCGCCGAACCACCTAACGCATCAAATCCCCCTGGGTTCCCCTTGCGGAACCGCTGCCGGACGCCGTGTACGCTATGGACGAATGGATCGATTACTACGATTCCACGCATACCATTTATGCCAGCAGGCTGCATCGCGACCTGCATTTCCAGGTCATCGCGCGCGACATCATCGGCTACATCTCCGCGCCGGACCAGGTGGTGCTGGACTATGCCTGCGGCGAGGCGTTGTTTGCTGCGAAGGTAGCCGACGCCTGTGCCGGGCTCTATCTGGCCGAACCCGCCCCCGGTGTCCGCGGCCGGCTGATCGCGCGGTTTGCACCCAACACCAAAATCCGCGTTCGCTCGCTCGAAGACCTGACGCGAATGGCGGAACGGTCGATCGATCTCGTCGTGATGAATTCGGTCGCCCAGTACATGACGCCGGAAGAACTGGACACCGCCTTCGCCGTCATTCGCCGCCTGCTCAAGCCGGGCGGACGCTTCGTGCTGGGCGATATCCTGCGGCCGGAAGTCGGCATGGCGCGCGACGTGGCGGCGCTGCTGAAATTCGCGCGCGCCCACGGCTTCCTGAAGGACGCCGTTTACGGCCTCGCCAGCACCGCCCTTTCGGACTACCGGCAGCTGCGCAGCCGGGTCGGACTGCAGCGCTACAGCGAAGACGAAATGATCAGGAAGCTCGCGGCTGCGGGTTTCTCGGCCTCGCGCGCAGGTTCGAACATCGGGCACAATCCGTGGCGGATGACGTTCGTCGCGCGGCACGCCCTGACGGGCGGCGCGGAGCAGAAGGATTAAGGTTAAGTCGCGGTAAGGGATGGTTCAATTTGCCGCAATCGGCGATGATTGCCTCGGCCCGGTGGCGGAAGCGTCGACGCGGGAGCAGTGCAATGCTCTTTATCCTGGTTCAAATCCAGGCCGGGCCTCCACGCTTCGCCCTGATGACGGGCTACGCGTGGCGCGGCCACGCGGAGACCGTGAGGTCGGAGCGTGTCCAGCGCAGCTGGAGCGAAGCGGAAGCGTAGACGGACCGGATCTTCCCGTAGCTCGCAAACCGCCAAATCCTCCAAAATCCCCGTTGATGGCCCGTTTTTGGGGGTTTCGCGGGTGCGGAATCTGGTCTAAAGACCACCCCGCGCGCGAGGGTGACCCGCGCTCTTGGCTTAGGGGACGCGCGGCATGCGCGCCCTTTTTTTGTGCCCAATTTCCAGTCTGAGAGCTGATGCCCAAAAGAACAGATATCTCCACCATCCTGATCATCGGCGCCGGTCCCATCGTGATCGGCCAGGCCTGCGAGTTCGACTATTCCGGCACCCAGGCGGTGAAGACGCTGAAGGAAGAGGGCTACCGCATCGTCCTCGTCAATTCCAATCCGGCCACCATCATGACCGACCCGGAACTGGCGGACGCGACCTATATCGAGCCGATCACCCCCGAAATCGTCGCCAAGATCATCGAGAAGGAACGCCATGTCGTCCCCGGCGGCTTTGCGCTCTTGCCCACCATGGGCGGACAGACCGCGCTGAACTGCGCGCTGTCGCTGCGGCGCCAGGGCACGCTCGACAAGTTCGACGTCGAGATGATCGGCGCCACGGCTGACGCGATCGACAAGGCCGAGGACCGCCAGCTGTTTCGCGAGGCCATGACCAAGATCGGCCTTGAGACGCCGAAGTCGCGGCTCGCCAACGCCTCGGCGCTGAAGAAGTCCTACCGCGACAAGTACCTCGCCGAACGCGAGAAGCTGTCGGGTGCCGCATTGGAAGAACTCGAGCGGCAGTGGACGCTCGGCGAAAGCGAGCGCCGCAAGCGCTACCAGGAGCACGCGCTCGGCCAGGCGCTGATGGCGCTGTCCGAGATCGGGCTGCCGGCGATCATCCGTCCCTCCTTCACCATGGGCGGCACCGGCGGCGGCATCGCCTACAACAAGGAAGAGTTCCTCGACATCATCGAACGCGGCCTCGACGCTTCGCCTACCAACGAAGTCCTGATCGAGGAGTCCGTGCTCGGCTGGAAAGAGTTCGAGATGGAGGTGGTGCGCGACAAGAAGGACAATTGCATCATCATCTGCTCGATCGAGAACCTCGATCCGATGGGCGTGCATACCGGCGATTCCATCACCATCGCGCCGGCGCTGACGCTGACCGACAAGGAATACC
>DAIMKE010000993.1:0-3218 GCA_036721875.1 Bradyrhizobium sp.
GCGGAGTACAAGTTGAATTTGCTGTCGCCGGCGACGGGCGAGCGCCTGATCTGCCGCGCGCGTGTGATCAAGCCCGGACGTCAGGTTGCCGTCGTTGCGGCCGACGTGTTTTGCCTGACCGATGGCGTCGAGAAACACACCGCCACCGCGCTGGCCTCGATCGCAATGCTGGACGAGAAGGCGGCGACAAAAATCGCAAGCCCGGCCTGAGGGGGCCGGGCTTGAAGTCGTCGTAGAGCGTTGGATTGGTACGCGGGTTACTTCTCGGTCGAAGCGGGCGCCGGGGCCTCGTCGTCGTGCTGGGCTTCCGGATCGAAGAACTCGCCAGCTGCGGCGAGCGCCTCGGCGGCGGCGTCCTGGTCTTCCTGACGGGTCGAGATGTCCTCGCCGCGGTTGATGCGCTCGGCTTCGTCGGCGCTGCGCGCCACGGTGACGCTGACGCTGACTTCGACTTCCGGATGCACCGCGATGGCGATCTCGTGCTTGCCGATGGTCTTGATCGGCGCATCCAGCAGAACCTGGCTGCGGCTGATGGTGACACCGTCGGCCTCGAACGAGGCGATGATGTCGCGCACGCTCACCGAGCCAAACAGCTGGCCGGTTTCGGAGGCCTGACGCAGCACGATCACGTTGCGGCCGTTGATCTTCTCCGCGACCTTGGTGGCTTCGCCCTTGGCCTTGAGGTTGTTGGCCTCGAGTTCGGCCTTCATGCCGTCGAATTTGGCGCGGTTATCCGCGGTGGCGCGTAGCGCCTTGCTGCGGGCAAACCCGTCCTTGACGCGGACGACTTCGCCCATCTGGCCGAGCTTGGCGACGCGTTCCAGCAAAATGACTTCCATTTTCATTCTCCTTTTGAGTGTACGTATTCGGTTTGAAGTGGATGGTTGGCGTTTCAGGATGCGGGCAAGGGCGGCGGTCTGCCGCGCAAATAGCGTTGACGGATGCCAAAGAGCGCGTCCGCAAGACCGAGCGCGATCATCGCCAGCATCGGCCAGCCAAAGGTGATGACGACGGCGTAGGCGCAGCTGAGCCAAAATCCGCGGCTGTTGAGCGAGAGCGTCACCGTGTGCAGCACGGCGAAGCCGATCAGGGCATAAGCCATCAGCAGGGCGGTGGCCACGATCTGCGCCAACATGGCGACGAGCCCGCCGGTGAAGCAGAAGGCCAGCGCGACGCAGAGCGCCACCAGCGTCATCGGCGGCAATTCCGTGCTCTTCAGGTCAGGCCATGATCGGTGCAGCCGGCCGGAGGTCGCCGTGATCTTGCCGGCAAGCCAGAGGTTCAGCGTCAATGTCATCATGGCGACGATCGTGGCGGCCGCAGGCGCGATGATGGAGAGCGCGGTGACCACGCGTTCGATGTCGCCTGACGATGCCGGATCGCGGGCTCCCAGAATTCGCGACAGGCCGCGGCGCAGCGAACTGGTGATCGTTTCGGCGTCGGTGCCGAGCGTCAGCATGGCCGCGATCGTGGTCAACGCGGCAAAGCCCGCGATCCAGAGCACGATGCGGCCGACCGGATACCATTCCATTTGCGGCGGCGCGGGCTGGGCCGAGCCGTTGCCGGAAACTGTACCGGGCAGCGGACGTCCCAGCAGCGCGAGGTGGCCAAGCCACCAGGCCGGCAGCGCAACGGTGATGGCAAAGGCGATGCAGTAGGGCAGGCCGAAAATTACGCCGAGGCCGGACGCGGCCAGGATCCCACCGATCGTTGCCGCGATCGGTCCCCAACCCAATGCCGCCACCATCAGCGGCAGCGGCGCCAGATAGAACAGCAGCAATGAGATCAGCGCGCCCGAGATGATCGAAGCGAACATCAGCGCCGACGCGCAGCCGGCCGCAATAGCAATGAGTATGATCGCGATCATCAGCTGTCCCGCCCCCTTTGAGCGGTTAGAGGTCGTTCGACCCCAACCATCGGCGACCGGACGACCCGGAAGCCTTATGTCGAATAGCGATCGGCGGCGCGGGCGCCGCCGATCTCAGATGTCTTAGCGAATGACGTAGGGCAGCAGGCCGAGGAAGCGCGAGCGCTTGATGGCGCGCGCGAGCTCACGCTGCTTCTTGGCGGAAACTGCCGTGATGCGGCTCGGCACGATCTTGCCGCGCTCGGAGACGTAACGCATCAACAGCTTGGAATCCTTGTAGTCGATCTTCGGCGCATTCGGGCCCGTGAACGGGCAGGTCTTGCGGCGACGGAAAAACGGACGGCGTGCACCAGCTTCAGCCATGATTCTTACTCCTCTACCGCTGCGGCGTCGTCTTCACGCGGACGGCGCGGCCCGCGGTCGCCGCGGAAGCCACCGCCTTCACGGTCGCCACGGAAGCCGCCTTCGCGATCACCGCGGAAACCGCCGCCACGATCGTCGCGCTCGCGGTCACGATCGGCCTTGCGCATCATCGCCGAGGGACCTTCCTCGTGCTCTTCGACGCGGACGGTGAGGTAGCGAATGACGTCTTCTGAGATCCGCTCCTGCCGCTCGATCTCGGTGACCGCTGCGGAGGGCGCATCGATGTTCATCAGCACGAAGTGTGCCTTGCGATTCTTGTTCATGCGGTAGGTGAGGGAGCGCACGCCCCAGTTCTCGGTCTTGGTGACCTTGCCGCCGAGACCTTCGACGATACCGGTCATCTGCGCAGTCAGCTCTTCGACCTGCTGCGGGCTCGCGTCCTGACGCGCGAGAAAAACATGCTCGTAAAGAGGCATGGACGTCCTTTCCTCATGTTGGCGCATCGCCCGGCGTCAAGCCCTTAAGAGGCCTTCGGAAAGGACTCTGGGATCAAGCTCAGAAGGCGGAAACACGGGACGACGGGCCGACTGGCCCTGCCACACCAAAATCACGAATGATTTGCTGAGACCGTCCGTTCAGCTCCCGGCCGGGGTCTGCGGATGCGCGCCTTATACGGATTTTGGCTGGCTTTGCAAGATTGCAGAGGCATCTTTGACACGGATGCACCCCTACGGCGAGGCCAAGCCCACCGTGGCGAACCATCTTGAGCTTGATCTATTTGTTTGTATGTCATACAAATAAGTCAGGCAAGAGAGAACTTCCATGGTGGAAACGTCCGCAGATGCGCCACCCGAGGCGGCAGGCGACCCCAAGCATGCCGCGCGCGCGACGCGGTCGGCCGGCCGTAAAATGCGGTCGCTGCTCCTGGATGCTGCGAGCCCGCTGTTTCGGGAGCGGGGATTGTCCGGCACGGCGATCGCCGACATCG
>DAIMKE010000994.1:0-3211 GCA_036721875.1 Bradyrhizobium sp.
AATCAATTGCTCGCGCATGTTGAGGCGACGGATGAAATGGGTCGGCACCCCGATATCGTTGAGGTGCTGAAACAGGTACTCCGAAATCCGGTTGTTGAGGACGCCCTTGCCCTCGATCACCTGGTGTTTCTTGGCATTGAACGCGGTCGCGTCGTCCTTGAAGTGCTGGATCAGGGTTCCCGGCTCCGGGCCTTCATACAGGACCTTGGCCTTGCCTTCATAAATGCGGCGTCGACGGCTCATTGGGATGTACCGTGTTTTGTTGAAATCCATGAATTTGGTGTGCTCCGGATGACAAGGGTTTACGACCACGACGGAGCTGCCGTGAAGGCCAGGTCCAGTACACGAACGACCGGAAACAGAACAGGAACCTAGCCTTGTGGCAACCTATCCGATTGGGCCATCCAGCACAATCGACCCGGCCCGATTGGGGCCAACTTATCCCGGCTGCCCTGCGGCTTAACGAGCCGTTGTTTTACCGATTCGCCCCCTCTATCTAGGTAGTCGATGGGGCCGCCACAACGCGGGCTCCGTTTACCATTGGCCGGGATTGGAACCGAAGAAATGACCACTTTCGACAAGCGTGAGGAAGGTTTCGAGAAGAAATTCGCCCTCGACGAGGAACAGAAATTCAAGGCCATGGCGCGCCGCAACCGCCTGCTCGGTCTTTGGGCAGCCGAGAAGCTCGGCCTGTCGGGCGATGCCGCCACCGCCTATTCGAAGGAAGTTGTCGCGGCCGACTTCGAGGAAGCCGGCGACGACGACGTCCAGAACAAGGTGGTGAAGGATTTCGCCGCCAAGGGCGTCGCCATCGCAGCGCCGGAGGTTCGCGCCAAGATGAGCGAACTGATGGCTCAGGCCGCCGCCCAGGTGAAGGCGGGGACGTAAGGGCAGTTCCCCTACCAGCCACTCCGCGGCGATGCATAGCATCGAACTCAGGTGCGCAATTGCGCACCTGAGAATCTCGGGATCTTCCGGGGGTGCAATTGCCCCCCAACATCTGGTTCTTCGGACCGTCTCGGAATGCCGCCGGAGAAGCCGCGCCGACTATCTCCGAAATATCTTGAACAACCTCAGGGTCGCCGGGTCCAAACAGCCGCGTCGGCCTTTCACCGTAACGACGCCATGGAGATCGCGCGCGCCTGAGGAGATCGCGCGCGCCTGATGGTCATGATTTAATGGCGCCCGGCAGCCGGCATGCGGCTTGTAGCTGGCCCCGGGCGATGCCAAGAGAGCGTCATGACCCAGGATCATATCTCCAACGTTCTCGCCGACCGCTATGCATCACCCGCCATGCGCGCCATCTGGAGCGGCGAAGGCAAGATCCGCCTCGAGCGCGAGTATTGGATCGCGGTGCTGAAGGGCCAGCGCGATCTCGGCATTGCGGTGCCGGATGGCGTGATCGAGTCCTACGCGCGCGTGAAGGACCAGATTGATCTTGATTCCATCATGCGCCGCGAGCGCATCGCCCGCCACGATGTAAAGGCGCGCATCGAGGAGTTCTGCGATCTTGCCGGCCATGAGCACCTTCACAAGGGCATGACCAGCCGCGACCTCACCGAAAACGTGGAGCAATTGCAGGTTTACCGCGCGCTGCAACTGGTCGAGACCAAGAGCGTCGCCGCGCTGATTCGCTTTGCGAACCATGCCCGACAATTGCGCGACATGCCCTTCACTGCCCGCACGCACAACGTGGCCGCGCAGGTTACGACGCTCGGCAAGCGCATCGCCATGTTCGGTGAGGAAATGCTGCTCGCGCACCAGAGCCTGGCCAGCGTATTGCAAACTTTTCCCGCGCGTGGTCTGAAGGGCGCAGTGGGCACGCGGCTCGATCAGATCACTCTGTTCGATGGCGATGCCGACAAGGCACGCGCGCTCGAACAATGCATTCTCGTTCACTTGGGCTTGCCGAGAAGCCTCGATGCCGTTGGCCAGGTGTATCCGCGCAGCCTCGACTTCCGCGCGGTGAGTGTACTCACCGAGCTCGCCAGCGGTCCCGGCAATTTCGCCAAGGCCTTGCGCCTGATGGCGGGCCATGAACTCGCCAGCGAAGGCTTCGCCAAGGGCCAGGTCGGCTCCTCCGCGATGCCGCACAAGATGAACAGCCGCTCTTGCGAGCGCATCAACGGCCTGCATGTCGTGTTGAAGGGCTATCTCGCCATGGCCGCCGGGTTAGCGGGCGATCAGTGGAACGAAGGCGACGTCTCTTGCTCGGTCGTCCGCCGCGTCATGCTGCCCGATGCCTTCCTCGCCATGGATGGCCTGCTCGAGACCCTGCTCACCGTGCTTGACCAGATGGAAGTGTTCGAAGCTGTCGTCGAGACCGAGCTCAAACGTTACCTTCCCTTCCTGCTCACCACCACAGTCATGATGGAATCGGTGAAGAAGGGCGCCGGCCGCGAATCCGCACACGAGGCGATCAAGGAACATGCTGTCGCTGCCATTCGCGACCTGCGCAGCGGCAAGATCGTGCAGAACGATCTACTGCAGCGTCTCGCAGCCGATCAGCGTCTTGGCTTGAGCGAAGCAGAACTGCAGCGCGTGCTCGATCAGGGTCGCGCCAACTCAGGCGACGCCGGCGCTCAGGTCGATCACTTCGCCCGGCAAGTCGAAGCTCTGGCCCATGCCCAACCTGAAGCGGCCAGCTACACGCCCCGCGCAATTCTGTGATGTCGCGAATAGCGAATAGCGAGTGGTGAGGATCTATTCGCCACTCGCCATTCGTGTCTTCCCCCTCACTCCTCCTTGAACCCATACTCCGGCACGTTGCCGCTGGCGCCGTAATATTTGTACGGCAGGAATTTTCCGGACATCGTGATCTTGACCCGGTCGCCCTTGGGATTGGCGACGCGCTCCAGCGCCATGTCGAAATCGATCGCCGACATGATGCCGTCGCCGAACTCCTCCTCGATCAGCGCCTTCCAGGCCGGGCCGTTGACCATCACCATTTCATAGAAGCGGTAGATCAGGGGATCGGTCGGCGGCATCGGGGTGCCGGTGCCGCGCATCGGCACCTCGTTCAGCATCGCGGTTTCCGATTTCGACAGCCCGAACAATTCAGCCGCATTGGCAGCCTGCGGCTTTGTCAGTTTCATCTGGCCCATGATGGCGCCGACGATCAGCACATCAGAATAGCCGCCGATCTTTTCGCAGATATGCTTCCAGCTCCAGCCCTTCTCGCGCTTGATGTCGAGCAGCTTCTCGGTGAGGT
>DAIMKE010000995.1:0-1777 GCA_036721875.1 Bradyrhizobium sp.
CCTGCCTGCAGCCGCTCGACAATGCCCGAGCCGGTCGTGGCCGTGTCCTGCTGCGCGGGCGGCAAAAGTCTCGGCACCAGCGCCAGTAATTCCGTGCTCAGCCTGTTGGCGTTCGGCACGCCTTTGTCCGCGAACTGATCGAGCGGCTTCAGGGCGTCGGGGTTGGGCGCCAGCGTTTTCGCCGTCGACAGCGCCGCCGGAAAGGGATCGCCGGTCCGAACCAGAACATCGAGCAGCGCCGCCGCCACCACGCGACGCAGTGGCATATCATCGGCTGGCTTGGCTTCGGCCGCCTTGGTATCGGCAAGCTTGCTGCCCTGCTGCGCGATCTCGGCGCCCTGCGCGCGCATCAGGCCTTCGGCCTTGGCAAGGCGTTCGCTGAACGCGGCAAGATCCGGCGAAGCGGCGCCATCGCCGCGCGGCGCTGATTTCACTTCATCAAGGGCGGAAGCAAGCTTCTCGTTCTGGGCACGCGCGGCTGCGAGCTCCGTGCGCAACGCGGCGACCGACTTTTCCAGCGTATCGGCGCGCGCGGCCGCCGCGGGATCGGGCACTACCTTGCCGGCTTTCGACTCGAGCCCGACGATCCGCGCGGTGAGACCATCGACGGTGGCGGTGAGCTGCGGAGCTGATGGCGCGGACGCGGGTTGGATCGGAGGCCAGCCCAGCATCCAGCCGACACCGATCACGAGCGCCGCCGCCACCGCGCCAGAGATCGGGGCGACGATCCAGGGCGACACCGTCGCAGATGCAGGTGGAGCGACAGATGGAGAAGCCATGTCGTCGGGCCGTTCTTCCGCTGACGGCGCGGGCGTCGCTTCGGGCGCAGGCGCAGCTTCAGGCTGAGCCGCGGATGGCGCTTCGGCGGAACTCTTCGCCTCGTCGGAAACGACCGTTGCTTCCAGGTCGATGGTCGGCGCTGCCCGCTTCGACCGCCCCGAAGGGGGCACCGATCCAGTTTCTTCGGACCTGTCATCGGCCATTGCAGTGGTTCCCTTGAATGTCAGAAGCCGGAACGTAGCAGAAAGCGTGGGTTAGAGCATGATCCCGAAAGGAGGGCACCGGTTTTCCGGGAGAATCGGGTTCAGACTTAAAGATTAGAGGGCTTAAAGACTTCAGAGACCTTGAAGATTTGGCGTCGCGCGAGGCCGCAAGGCGCGGCCCAGCGCGTCCAGCAGGGCGTTTTCGTCCGGCGAGGCTGCCGCGGTGACCTGGGTTGCGCCAGCGTCCCGCAGAACCGCGGCCACCGCAACCGAAATGCAGCATTGCGGCAGCGCCAATGCCGAAATCTCGACGCCTCCCGAACGCGCCGCCTCCAGAAATGCCCGCGCGCTCCGGCGCGAATAGTGCAGGATAGCCTCGACCTCATGCGCCACGAAAGCGTCACAAATTTCCCGTGGCAGGCTGGGTGCGGGCACCATGCGGTAGGTGGTGTGCGTCACCACCGTAAAACCCTTATCGCCGAGTTCGCCGCCAAGGTCGCGGGCGAGATCGGCGCCCGCGAGATACAGAAGCGGACTGGCTTTCTTCAGTTGCTTTGACTTTACGGCCGCCAGCACCAGATCGCGCAAGACGCCGGCGTCGCCCTTTGACGCGATCACCTGTTCGAATCCGGCCTCGCGCGCCGCGGCAGCGGTATGTTCGCCCACCGCGAACAGCGGGAGTTGCAAGAGCCGGCTGCCCGAGAGATGGGGCGCGATGGCGCGCAACGCATTCGCGCTGGTCGCGATGACGGCGCCATAGCGCGCATCGGCATCGTCCTGGAACGGGACCGGCT
>DAIMKE010000995.1:1787-3210 GCA_036721875.1 Bradyrhizobium sp.
CGCAGCATCGGCGCGCGCAGGACGTCGAAACCCCGGTCGCGGAGGGCCGTGGCAGTCGTCTCATCGTCCGGATGCGGGCGCGTGACGAGAATGGCCATATTTCAGAACTCCGTCACGACGATTTGCGATCCACCCGACGATTGCACGCCGTCACCTCGTAATGCTACCGGGTTACGGAAGCGTTGCGATAGCGCAAGGGCTCAAATTGGACAACGACTCACCGATGCTGGTGCTGGGTATCGAGACAACCTGCGATGAAACCGCGGCGGCCGTCGTCGAGCGTCAAGGCGACGGCAGCGGGAGAATCCTGTCCAATATCGTGCGGTCCCAGACCGACGAGCATGCCCGGTTCGGCGGCGTGGTGCCGGAGATCGCCGCACGCGCGCATGTCGATCTGCTCGACGGCATCGTCGGACAGGCCATGGGCGAAGCGAATGTTGGCTTTGCACAACTGTCGGCGGTGGCCGCCGCCGCAGGCCCCGGTTTGATCGGCGGCGTCATCGTCGGCCTCACCACCGCAAAGGCGATTGCGATGGTGCACGAGACGCCGCTGATCGCAGTCAATCATCTCGAAGCCCACGCGCTGACGCCGCGGCTCACCAACGCCCTTGCCTTTCCCTATTGCCTGTTCCTCGCTTCCGGCGGCCACACCCAGATCGTCGCGGTGGTCGGCGTCGGCCAGTATGAACGGCTCGGCACCACCGTCGACGACGCGATGGGCGAGGCATTCGACAAGGTCGCAAAAATGCTGTCGCTGCCCTACCCCGGCGGGCCGGAGGTCGAGCGTGCAGCGGCGCAAGGCAACCCGGAGCGTTTCGCCTTTCCGCGGCCGATGCTCGGGCGGCCGGATGCGAATTTCTCGCTGTCGGGATTGAAGACCGCGGTTCGCAACGAGGCCAGCCGGCTGATGCCGTTCGAGCCGGAAGATGTCAACGACCTCTGCGCCGGCTTTCAGGCCGCGGTGCTGGAATCGACCGCGGACCGGTTGAGCGTGGGCTTGAGGCTGTTTCACGAACGGTTCGGTCCGCCGCGCGCCCTCGTCGCGGCCGGTGGCGTCGCCGCCAACCAGGCCATCCGCGGCGCGCTGCAGGAGGTCGCCACGAAGGCGCAGACCTCGCTGATCATTCCGCCGCCCGCGCTCTGCACCGATAATGGTGCGATGATCGCATGGGCCGGCGCCGAGCGGCTGGCGCTCGGACTGATCGATACGATGGACGCGCCGCCGCGCGCCCGCTGGCGGCTCGACGCCAACGCGGCCGCGCCAGCCGGCTACGCCAACACGCGCGCGGGATTTTGACATGACCACCTTCAATTCGGTCGCTGTGATCGGTGCCGGCGCCTGGGGCACCGCGCTCGCCGGCGTCGCCGCGCGCGCCGGACGCGATGTGACGCTCTACGCACGTGACACTGACGCCGCCGCGCA
>DAIMKE010000996.1:0-3204 GCA_036721875.1 Bradyrhizobium sp.
CCGAAAACCATATAAATTGGCCCCTGCAACATAACAGTTGCCGGCTCTGCGGCGCGTCATTTCATGCCGCGCCGCGTCCGGGACACGAGAGAATACTCAGCCGCCGATACCCGGATCGACCCAGGCCTCGATTTGCGACGGTCCAACGATCTGCTTCGGTTGATGGGGATTGAGCGTGCCCGCGCTCGCCGTCCAGCCCTTGGCGAGGATCTGCATCGCGAACAGCTTGGCGTCGACTTCCGACTTGAAGGTGCGCGTCGATCGCGCCTTGCTTTCCGCGCTTTCGTCCGATTTGTGCGGACCGAAAGTTACATACCAGATGTCGCCTTGCTTCATGCCGCAGTAACGCGTGCAGTGAACAAAAGTTCCACCTCGGCTATCCCCCTTATCGCGTCCAACCACCTCCCAAATCCCCAGACACCGAACCCGGGGCCGACCAGCGCCGGCCGCGAATCGCCTGCCGGGCTCAAACCAGTCGCCTAAAAGGGCTGTTTCGGGTGTGTCCACAGCTTGTCACGGGCGTGAACTGGATTCAGGTTAACGTGACTTAAATAGACGGTGCTCCAAAACATCGGTAAAACCAGCGCGTTACCTTATCCTTTTGAAGAGATACGCATTTATGGCAGCCGCTCCCGGCGTCCGGCGTTCCGAACTCGGCGAGGCATTGCGCGCCTGCCGCAACGCCTTCATCGGCGTTGGTGTGATGAGTTGCGCGATCAACTTGCTGTACCTCACCGGCTCGATTTTCATGCTGGAGGTCTACGACCGCGTGCTGCCGAGCCGCAGCGTGCCGACCCTGATCGGCCTCGTGGTCCTTGCCGGCGGCCTATACGTCGCGCAAGGAGGACTCGATCTGATCCGCGGGCGCATTCTCGGGCGCGTCGGGACCGCGCTGGACGAAGCCATCAACGCCCGTGTGTTCGAAACCGTGGTGCGGCTGCCGCTGATGGTCGGCGGGCGCAACGAGGGCCTGCAGCCGCTGCGCGATCTCGACAATGTGCGGTCGTTTCTCGGCAGCATGGGGCCGGGCGCTTTCTTCGATCTGCCGTGGCTGCCGTTCTATCTCGCGATCTGTTTCGCGTTCCACTGGCTGATCGGCGTCACGGCTTTGGTCGGCGCCATCATCCTGGTGACGCTGACCCTGATCACCGAGTTTTTGTCGCGCGAGCCGGCGCGTGAGGCGATGACGCTGGCGGCGCGGCGCAACGATATCGCAGCCACCAGCCGGCGCAACGCAGAAGTGCTGGTGGCGATGGGCATGTCCGGACGCCTGACCAGGCGCTGGAGCGAGGCCAACGAAACCTACCTGGCGGGCAATCAGCGCGCCAGCGACGTCGCCGGTGGTCTGGGCGCGGTGGCCAAGGTCTTGCGCATGATGCTGCAATCGGCGGTGCTCGCGGTCGGCGCCTATCTGGTGATCCACCAGGAAGCCTCCGCCGGCATCATCATTGCGGGCTCGATCCTCAGCGCACGCGCGCTGGCGCCGGTCGATCTCGCGATCGCGCACTGGAAAGGCTTCGTCGCCGCGCGCCAGAGCTGGCATCGCCTCAACAAGCTCCTGGAGCAGATCCCGCCGGCAAATACGCAGACCCTGCTGCAGTCTCCCTCGACGCGGCTGTCGGTCGAGGCCGTCAGCATCGTGCCGCCCGGCGAACAGCGGGTGATCGTGCAGGATGTGACCTTCACCGTCGAGGCCGGCACCGGCGTCGGCGTCATCGGCCCGAGCGGTTCGGGCAAGTCGTCGCTGGTGCGGGCGTTGGTGGGCGTGTGGACGCCGTTCCGCGGCAAGGTGCGGCTCGACGGCGCGGCGCTCGACCAGTGGTCGTCCGACGTGATCGGCCGCCATATCGGCTACCTGCCGCAGGACGTCGAATTGTTCGCAGGCACGGTGGCGCAGAACATCTGCCGCTTCGACCCGGAAGCGAAATCGGATGCGATCATCGCCGCCGCCAAGGAAGCCGGCGTGCATGAACTGATCATCAAGATGCGCGAGGGCTACGACACCCAGATAGGTGAGCAGGGAACGGCGCTGTCGGCGGGGCAGGCGCAGCGCGTGGCGCTGGCGCGCGCGCTTTACGGCAATCCCTTCCTGATCGTGCTCGACGAGCCGAACTCCAATCTCGACAGCGAGGGTGACGAGGCGCTGACCCGCGCGGTGCGAGCTGCGCGCGCGCGCGGCGCCATCGTCATCGTAGTGGCGCACCGGCCGATCGGGATCGAGGCGGTCGACCAGGTCTTGGTATTGAAGGACGGCCGGGTGCAGGCGTTCGGGCCAAAGGAAACCGTGCTCGGCCAGGTGCTGCAGCGCGTTCCGGCGCCGCCGCCGATCAAGATCGTATCCGATGCAGGAGCCGCGAAATCATGACCGGCGAACCGAACAGCGCACGGCGCTCGATAAGATCACATCTGATTGCAGGCCTGACGTTGATGCTGGTGCTTGTCGTAGGCTTTGGCGGTTGGGCCTCGACAGCGCAGATTTCGGGCGCGCTGATTGCGCCGGGGTCGGTGGTGGTCGATTCCAATGTCAAGAAAGTCCAGCACCCGACCGGCGGCGTGGTTGGCGAGGTGCGCGTGCGCGACGGCGACGTCGTCAAGGCCGGCGACATCGTCGTGCGTCTCGACGAGACCGTGGTCAAGGCGAATCTTGCCATCGTGGTCAAGACGCTGAACGGCTTGCTGGCGCGCGCGGCGCGGCTGGAGGCCGAGCAGCGCGGGCTCGACAAGATCAGGTTCCCGGCGATGCTCACCGACCGCGCAGACGATCCCGAAGTCCGCGACGTCATGGCCAGCGAGACCAAGCTGTTCGAGGTTCGCGTGTTCGGACGCGCCGGACAGAAATCCCAGTTGCGCGAGCGGGTTTCGCAGCTCAACGAGGAAATCACGGGGTTGACGGCGCAGGAACAGGCGAAGGAAAAGGAAATCGCGCTGGTGGAGAAGGAACTGATCGGTGTGCGCCAGCTCTACGAACAGCGCCTGATCCAGATTTCGCGCCTGACCCAGCTGGAGCGTGACATGGCCCGCCTCACCGGCGAGCGCGGGCAATACATTGCGGCCCGCGCCCAGGCCAAGGGCAAGATTACCGAGACCGAGTTGCAGATTATCCAGGTCGACAAGGACGTGGTCAGCGAAGTCTCCAAGGACCTGCGCGAGACCAACGACAAGATCGGCGAGTTCGTCGAGCGCAAGGTCACCGCCGAGGACCAG
>DAIMKE010000997.1:0-3199 GCA_036721875.1 Bradyrhizobium sp.
GCTGATTCAGCAGCTGCGCGCAGGCCTCAGGCGCGCCGGTCGCCGCGATACGCACATCGGATTCATCATTGGTCCTTTCCCGACACTTTTCTGCGCCACGGGACAAGGAGGCTTTCAGATCGACATCGAATTCGCGATGTGGGGCGATTCGTTCGAAGAAGGTTGCATCGTTTTTCCGATGTCGTCGGCATCCTGGAGCAAGCAATTAACGAATGTGAAAAGGCGATCACTCCACCCAAAATTGATTTCGCCGATCAACGGCGATGTTGGAAGGGATCAGACTCGCTTGTTGGGCAACGGTGAAGCAGTGCGGGCCGCTTCTCGGTGCCAACGGCAGCCATCGACACGTGGAAGTCGCAACGGCTGGCTCGGTTTTCTCCGCATACATGTCGGCCATTGTCCACCGAACAGTCGGCTTTCGTGCCGCATCAGTTCATTGCAAACGCCGCGCGGCATCTTAGCCGGCGGTGAACATTGACTTGAGCGCAACACCTCTCGGTACGAACATTGGCACGCTTTGGCGATACTGCCGGTATGCATTGCCGAGCCGTTCAACGAGCTGTTCTTCTTCCCGGTGCGCCAAACGTACATAAACGGCGAGGATGGCCGGCGAGAGCAGCAGCGTCACAATGGTTGGCCAGTGAATGAGCTGCCCAAGGATGACCAGGAAGATGCCCGTGTACTGCGGATGCCGCATCAGCCCGTAAACGCCATCGGTGACAAGGCGACCAGCGGCGAAGTAGATCTTCACCCATCCCTTCACAATCAAAAGCGCGCCCACCAGCATCACACTGACGCCAAGCGCCATTTCCACCAGTGCGCCAACGCTCCCGTAGCCGAGTAGCGTTGCCCAGAGATGCCCGCTAACGTGGGCCAGCGGAATGTCCAAACCGAAAAAACCCGTAAGCAGGTAGATTGTCAGAGGAAAGCCGTACATTTCGCCGTAGAGTGCAATAATGAAGGCCTGCAGCAGACCTGCACCCACCCATTCGCGTCGATCGGCCGGGGCAACGAAATGGTAGAGAGCCCACGACACCAACAAGATCATGAGCACTGCATACGGCCAGTATTGCACAAAGTCGCGATATTGACTCATAACCTCGTCGCTCACAGTTGCCGGACTCCGTCTTCCCGGCGCGCCGCACATCCCGGTCTGTCATGTGCTTCCTAGCTGGTCGTTCGCCAACACCTCGCCCGCAACATAAAGAACAACCAAGCATTCAATCTTTTGCCTGTGCGGCATATCGCCGTTCCCGCGCGGGAAGGTTGATTTCGAATCAAACAGTTGAGGATGGCATCGCTGCGAGCGCGGCTGCAAAGCAATGACCTGCAGTGCATGGCCGCCATTTCTTGTCGACCTCCTATGGTCTCTTCCCTGGGCGTCTGATGGTTGCACTGTGCGAAGATAGAAGGCGGTCTCGTGCCGATGCCGTGACTGGTGCCGAAGTTCCTGACCCAAGATCATCAAGAATCGGACAGTCAGGCCTGTCATCGCCGCGGCATTTCTCCGCCAGGTGCTGCAACGCCTGCTTGATGGTCTCGAGCTCGACAATCTTGCGGTCGAGATCGTCGATGTGGAGCAGCGCGAGGCGCTTTACCTCGCGGCTCGGTCGATTGCGATCGCGATAGAGAGCAAGCAGCTGCTCGATCTCGCTAAGGGAAAAACCCAGGCCTCGCGCCCGGTTGATGAAGCGCAGGACCTCGACTTCCTTGTCGCTGTATGCGCGGTACTTGTTCTCTCCCCGAGCCGCCGGGCCGACCAAGCCGACGCTCTCATAATAGCGGATGGTCTTTGGCGGCACCCCGGAACGCTGGGCGGCCTGCCCGATCGTCATCGGCTCCATCTCACGATCCTCCAATTTGCGGGGCTGGTGCGAGCGATTGATCCGAGCGCATTGCATGTCGACCGGTCGCAGCCGGTCGCCAGCGTCTTAGCAACAAGGCATCTGTGACCACGCTAACCGACGAGAGCGCCATCGCCGCGCCGGCAACGACCGGGCTCAGGAGCCCGAAGGCAGCAAGCGGCAGGCCGATGACATTGTAGATGAACGCCCAAAACAGGCCTTGCCGGATTTTGTTATAGGTGGCGCGGCTTACCGCGATGGCATCACCGATCAGCAGCGGATCGCCGCGCATCAGCGTGATGCCCGCGGTCTCCATCGCGACATCGGCGCCGGTGCCCATTGCGATCCCGACATCGGCGGCGGCGAGCGCCGGCGCATCGTTGACGCCGTCGCCGGCCATGCCGACGCGCTTGCCTTGCGCTTGCTGGCGCTGCACTTCGGCGGCCTTTTCTGACGGCAGCACGCCGGCGAGCACGCGGTCGATCCCAAGCTGAGCGGCTACCGCCGCAGCCGTCCGTTCGTTGTCGCCGGTCAGCAGCAGGGTGTCGACGCCGATTTCGCGCAGATGGCGCACCGCCTCGCGCGCGGTCGGCTTCACGGGGTCGGCAACGGCGATGATTCCGCGCAGCCGCACTGCCGGCGCAAGCTCGGCAACCCACATCACGGTGCGACCGCGCTCCTCGAGCTCGACAGCCCGCGTTGCGAGCGGCTCAAGGCTCACATGGTGATTGGCCATGAGCCGGCGATTGCCGATGACAATCACCCGACCATCAACGTTGGCCGTCAGCCCCAGGCCGGCGTGGCTCTGGAAATCGATCAGCTTCGGCAGCTCGCGATCTTTTGCCTTCGTCAGCACCGCCTTGGCCAGCGGGTGCTCGCTGCCGGTCTGCGCGGCGGCGGCGAGCCCGAGCAACTGGTCCTCGTCTCCGTCGCAGGCGACCATCTCGGTCACGGCAGGCCTGCCTTCGGTCACCGTTCCCGTCTTGTCGAGAATAATGGTTTCGAGCCTGTACGCTCGTTCGAGCGCCTCGGCATCCCGAATCAGGATGCCAGCTCTGGCGGCTGCGCCAGTGCCGACCATCAGCGCCGTCGGAGTGGCAAGGCCAAGCGAGCATGGACAGGCGATCACCATGACCGATACCGCCGCGACGACCCCAGCGGTCACGTCGCCGGCTATCAGCCACCAGCCGAGGAAGGACGTAAGCGCGACGGCAAGCACGATCGGAACGAACACCGCGGAGACGCGGTCGACCAGACGTTGGATTGGCGGCTTCTTCGCCTGGGCATGCTCGACCAGGGCGATGATACGCGACAGCATCGATTGTTCACCGACGGCCTTCGTCTCCGCCCGCAAC
>DAIMKE010000998.1:0-2242 GCA_036721875.1 Bradyrhizobium sp.
GGGTGCAGGACAAGTCCTGCACCCCATGAAAAAGCTTGTGGTGTCGCCGCCGCGTCAAGCGTTGTCCTCGCTACGCTGCGGGAACGCTTGACCCGGACGTCTGCGTGCCAAGATCACCACGCGCCCGGCTAAAGGACACTTCCAAGGACACAACCTAAGCCGTTGTCCGCTGCGGTGAAGGTTCCGATGGTAGCCATGGTGGTCTCCGTCTGTTGTCGGGCCGCGACCATCGCAGCCTCGATGGCGGTCCTTGGCCCGGGGAGCGATCGGCCCGCAGCCGTCAGGCCCGCAGCGCAGCGGAGGACGGCGTTGGACGGCTTTTTTGCTTTCCGCGAGGAATGCCGCCACTTCGCGGCAGGGGAAAAAAGCCGGCTCAGCCGTTGCGGGAAGGCGATCGAGGCGCAGCCGTCCCTCGGGCCTGATCCGTCCATTCGAGGTTGCGTTGGTGCGCGCCCATCAAACAGACCGATGCAGACCACCATGACTGCCATCATCGTCGCCGTACAAGGACATCGCATCACCGGTCGCACAAAGACGCGCGCCCAGGCATCCATGAAGGTGAACGAGTGACCCGGCGAACCACGGCGCATGATTTCGCATCGCGCGCGCCGGTTGGCACGTCCTTGGCACAAGACCCTCTGAATCGAGCTTGCGATCTCGATGTCACACGTGGCCGACAATTCGGCCCCCGATCTACGCCTCGCTGGTCAGGCGTTACGGCGGCGACAGCTTCACGCTGATCTGGTCCCCCCGCAACGGCGACTGATCCAACCTGATCGACGCGACGGGCCGTCCTTCGGGCTGGTTCACGGGCGCTGACCACAACGCGCCCTGCCCCACCGGCTTCAGGCAAAAAAGCGTCTCGCTTTCCCTAGAGAATGCAGCCGGTCGAGGGTGTGGGTATCATGAGTTTGGCCGCGCGCCTGAAAGGCGCGCGGCCAAAAATTCGACAGTCGCATGGTGACAAGCCGGGACCGCATGAGCGGTCCCGGCCATGCCGCTTACTCGGCGGCGACAGAGTACGCGTCAGCGTTCGTTTCCGTGACGGCATCCGCCTGCGGGTGTTCGGCAGGCTCTTGGGCGGCTCGCGGCGTCCGCATCAGCGCGGGCAGCCAGCCGGTTGCGACCAACAACTGCTCGGCGGCTTCCGCCATGTCCTGCTTCTTCATGTCCGCCATCCGGTCAGCGGCTTCTTCGCTGACAGCTTCCCGCACAGCGGCAAGAATATGCTGCTTGGTGACACGACCGAGATAGGTCCCCGTGGTCGGTACCCAATGCGCGGTCATATCGAGCGACACCACCTCCGCCAGCCTGTCCGCGGTTGCCACCGCACGGGGCCTGCGCTCCGACGGCAGTCTCACGACGTTGGCTGTGAGTGCCACGCAGTGCGCGAACAGCGCCATTCGGCTGTCGTGATCCAATTCGACCACAAACGTCCATAGCCCGTAAACGTCGCGCGGCATCTGCGCCGCCCAACGGGCGTGGTGATCCGCCCATGCCCTACCCGCCTTTGTATCCTCGATACCATCTGCGTGAGAGGCCAGTACCGCGCTGACCGGACGGATATCAAGAACGTGGGCGTCGGCGCCGCGATAGAAGATTTGCGCGGACAATGAGTGGGTGACGGCCACGATGGCGACTTCCGGCTGCTCGCTCAAGGCGAGGCGAAGCCCGAGGGTGCGATGCGCGGTGAGGTCGCGGATCAGGATGTCCGACAGCGGCCTGTGACCGTCGCTGTCGCTGTCCCCGTCCTCTCCGTCCAAACCCTCATCCTCGGCTTCACCGTTCGGGCGAGTCCCGCCGTCCTCATGGACGGTAAGGCCGCCCTCACCTTCGCCGCTCACGTCCTGCGCTTCCGGCTCCGGCTGCTCGTCCTCGGCCCGCACAAAGCCGCGCTCGATGCGCAAGGTGCCGTCATGGTTGAGGATGACAAAGGCCCCGCACCGCGCAATGTCGGCGGGGTCATAGGCCTGACGCTTCGCCTCAAGTCGCTCGATCTCGGCTTCAAGCTCGCCAAAACGCGCATCGACTTCATCAGGCAGTTCCTCGGTGTCCTCGTGTTGCTCCGTCAGACTGTTGAACTCAGCCTGTGCGGCATCCAAGGCGGCTTGATCTTCCGCCGACAGGTCCACTGCCTGCGGATAGGTCCGGCGTAGCCCGTGGCTGTGCGGGTAGTCCAGGAAGACTTGCGCCCATTTCCAGCCCTCCAACTCCATCAGGGCGTCGGCCTCGCGCCCGAGTT
>DAIMKE010000998.1:2252-3195 GCA_036721875.1 Bradyrhizobium sp.
AAAACCAGCATATCGAGAAGCGCCACGTCCTCGAAATAGCCGCCGCGATCTTCGGTGAAAAGATCACGGAGGATCGTACCACCAACCTCGGTATACTTTTCCGCGCCGACAAAGATCGCGCGGCGATCCGTGGCGGCTACATTGGTTTCCATGAGCATGCGGCGGATGGTGCTGGCGTCGCGGTTAAAGGACAACCGCTCGAAGGCGGCTTCCTGCCGGGCATGGTCCTCGGTGATGGCAAAGGCCATCAACTGGTCGAGCGACAGATCGCCGTTACGATAAATTTCCATCAGCTTGGGCGAGACCGCACCCAAGCGAAGGCGCTGCCGCACTACATGGGGCGTCACGCCGAAGCGGGCGGCGATTTCCTCCGCACCGAACCCGCGTTCTTCCGCCAGCTTCTTGAACGCCTCGAACTGATCGGCGGGATGCATGTTCTCGCGCGTGACGTTTTCGTCGAGGCTGATTTCGAAGGCGTCGTTCGCGGTGTCGATGACGCAGCGGATCGGTTCAGTCTTCTTGATCTCCTTGCGCTTGACGCGCAGAAGCTGCGCCAGCCTGCGGCTTTCGCCGATGGTGACAAAATAGAACCCGGTCGCCGCGCCATCCGTATCCAGTTCGGGCTCAACGACAAGGTTTTGCAGAATGCCTTTGGCGGCGATGCTGGCCGCATAGGCCTCAATCGACGCCTCGCTGTGCGGCGTCTTGCGCGCGTTCTTGGGGGACTTCTTGAGTTTGTTGAGCGGAATGAAGCTCTCGGTCCCGCTCGCCGTGACGATTTCGACATTCTTGGCAGACATGATCGATCTCCTTTTAGGGCCTGGGTGCAGAGCGCACCTCGCGCCTGCACCCCTGCCCGTCGGCGAGACCGGGGTAGCAAGGGCAAGGGCGGCCGGGGCGGAGGGGGATCACCCGGCCTGCACAAGCGGATTCCGATGGTGGC
>DAIMKE010000999.1:0-3193 GCA_036721875.1 Bradyrhizobium sp.
TCATTGTCCTTGCGCCAATGTGCTGAATAATTGACCTGACTCGGCCCCGTGCCGAAGTCGGATCCGGATAAATGGCAGGAAACCAACACGCATTGAGACGGAGCATTGCAATGCGATTGGCATCTTATGAAATCATTGGCGGCGCCACGCGCAGGCCCAGTTTGATGCTCAACCGCAAATAATGCGCATAGGCAGCCCCCCTTATCGCTCCCAAGTTCTCCGCCGCGAAAGCCCCATCCCAGCAGATGGCAAGCCGGCGGATAGCTCACCGCAATTGGAGGGCGAGGGGTGCGAGACAGGTTACTAACCGCGCAGGATTCACTTATTTTTCGTTCGCTCGTTCGCCCTTTTCGATTCTGTCCATGCAGCCGAGCACGAAGGACGCCAAATCACGCTTCACGACCTTTTCAATGCCCGCTTTTTCCGTGCAGAACCTTTGCCGGATAAGCTCAGCTTTTCGCTTTTGCGCGGCCTCTTGATACTCAGGGGCGACACCGGAAATTGCTTCGTCGATTGAAAATGCCAAGCTAGCGAAAAGAAGTATCAATATAAAAAAACCAATTTGCCTCAACTGCCGCTCCTATTTCTTCCCCCTCTGCCCCAGCTCTACAAGCCATAGCACGCCACCCACAAAACACGCTTATCGCAACTTCGCTGCCGAGCGGGCCGCAAAATATGGGCTCCCGCTGCCCAGCCCGCCTACCGACCTGAAATGAGAACGGCCCCAGCTCCCGGTGGAAGCTGAGGCCGCTCGCTTCCGGCGGGGCTTTGGGGGCGAATACCGGAAGCGGAGTTTAAGACGCTCTAGCAGAGCGACGGTTCCAATTCCGAGTCGAGGGGCCGCGGTTCGCGCTGACGGGCGGATATCCCGTCTCCGAAAAACTACTGATAGCGCAATTCACGGTCGGCAACCTAGAGAGATCAATCCGAAAACAAACCGAGAAACTGTTGGCAATATCGGGCGTTCGCTCAATGCGCCGTGTCTCCAAAGGACAAGGCAGTTTTCACGCCTCTAGGATCTCCTGATGAACTCGGAATCGAGCAAGGATCCGCTGGCTTCGCTGGGGCCGACCCCGTGCGGGAGATTTCAACGGCCGACGTACGAAGTGGCCGAAGACGGCCAATCAATCACATTCATGCCGTGCGGGATCAAAAGCTATCATCGCCCGGGCTGGAGCTTTAAGCTCCTGTCGCAGAAGGAAGCCACGTTGTTCGGCCTGCTGTCCGTGTTCAGCGCCGCTTTCGAGGTCGAGGATGCGGCATTCGTCGCGGAGGCTGCCGGGCTCACGCCGGTCGACGTCGTTACCGGCCTCGGGAGTCTTGTCGCCAAATCACTGGTTAGTGCGCAGGCGGGGGGCCCGAGCCTGCGCTATCGGCTGCTCGACAGCACGCGGCGCTATGCGGCTGAGCAACTTCAGGCCGATCCTGCCGGGGCTCAGGCTTTGCGCTATCACGCGCATCGTGTACTCACGCTGTTCGAACAGTCCGAAGAGGAGTGGAATTGGCGCGAGCCGGCCGACTGGACGCAACGATATCTCGGCCGTATCGCGGATCTGAGAGCTGCTCTGTCATGGGCATTCGGGGAGGAGGGAGATCCTGTCCTCGGCATCAGGCTTACCGTCGCGGCGATCACCTTGTGGTCGGAGACTTCCATTCTGTCAGAAGCCCAGGCCCGATTGGAAGCGGCGCTCGCCTTGGCCAAGACCATCGCATGCGATGACCTATCGAAGGCAAAGCTCGCCTGCGCCCTTGGATGGAGCCTGTTCTACGCACGCAAGATGTCGAACGAGAACGAGGTTGCGTGGCTCGATGCTATCGCCTTTGCCAGACGTGCCAGGGATATCGAGTATCAGCAGCGCGCGCTGGTGGGGTTCGCCTTCTATCTCTTGCAGATCGGCTGCGTCCCGCGCGCCATCAATTATCTTGAGGAATCAGCCGGCCTCGCTGAACGTGATCGCGGCTGGACGGCGACGTCAGAAGGCGACAGGGCGCTGGCCTGGGCTCGGGCTCATGCCGGTGAATTGACCGAAAGCCGGCAGGTGCTCGATCGTCTCGCGGCGATGCATTCGCTGGCTGACGGCCGCTCGCGCAAGGATGCCAATGAGGTCTACCGCTTCGTCACCGTCCGCTTCAACCTGCCTTTTGTCGCGTGGATGCAAGGACAAGCCGACCATGCCACCCGGCTGGCCCGCGCTGCGGTCGACGCCGCAGACCGCAGCGGTCATTGGGTGTCCCAATCGAATGCGCTTGGGCTCGCTGCCCTTCCTATCTCGCTGGAAACCGGAAATCTGGACGCGCTCGAGAGCTATACCGGGCGGCTGCGTCGCAATCTGGAGCGGGAGCGCATCTCGCGCTGGATTCCGGTCGAGCGCTACTTCTCGGCCTGCCTTCGCGACCTGCGCGGCGATGCCGAGGCGGTGGACGACATTCGAGCGGCGATCGACGAACTGATCGAATGCCGCTTCTTGATGCGGATCGGGAGCTATCTCGCGGTCCTTGCCCGCACCTTGCTGCGCCAGGGACGGATCGAGGAAGCGCGCGAAATCATCGCGCAGGCCATCGAATACGAACAGCGCCAGGGTGAGCGCTGGTGTCGGCCCGAACTGCAGCGCGTCGATGCATCCGTTCTTTTCCATTCAGGTGAGCCGCTGCGCGCTGAAAAGCGTCTGCAGCAAGGGCTTGCCGAGGCGCGAGCTATGGGTGCGTTGACCTTCGAGCTGCGTATCGCCACCGATCTTGCCGCGCACTGGATCGCTACCGGGCGCAGGATCAAGGCTGAGCGATTGCTGACCCCGATCTATCAAAAATTCACTGAGGGCTTTGAAACGCAGGACCTTGTTGCCGCCTCTTGTCTGATACAACGGACTGGAACTAACGGCTAAGGGCCGCGAGAGAAGGTCCGCTAGTCTTCACGCGGTGATTGCTGGGTGTGGGCTGATGGATACCTTGGCTACTTGCCACGCCAGCAAATGCCAAGTCCCTCTTGGAATGAAGAACGTCGCCCTTGGACCCATGAGCGCCACGCCACTTCGATCGTAATGTCGGCTTTTGGCCCGTTGACGTTCAATTGAATTTGGCGGACCGCTTGTGGTGTTTTCGGACGTGCGCCGCCACGCTGACGATGTCCGTTGGTGGTAGTAGAGCCGACCTCAAGCGTGGGCGCAGCGAGGTCCGAAAATGACGCATCTTGGAC
>DAIMKE010001000.1:0-3184 GCA_036721875.1 Bradyrhizobium sp.
GAATGGATGTTGACCGGCCCGCGCGCCACCGGGCGGTCGTCGCCGAACACCTCCATGCGGTCGACGAGGGTGACGATGCGGTCGGCCTCGTCGCAGATCAGCCGCGTCAGCATGCGGTCTTCGGATGAGGCCGCCTGCTCCAGCAGTTGCGCCGCGCCGCGGATACCGGACAGCGGGTTCTTGATTTCGTGGGCGAGCATCGCGGCCAGCGCGATCACCGAGCGCGCCGCGCTGCGATGGGTCAATTGCCGGTCCATCTTGTCGGCAATGGTGCGCTCCTGCAGCATCACCACGATATGCCCCGGCCGCTCGGTGAGCGGGGCAACGTGCAGATCGACCTGGCGATCGCCGCCGATACGGGGGGTGCCGAGATCGACCTTGTACTCGTTGACGGGCGATCCGCTCGATCGCACCTGATCGATCAGCGCCAGCAGCGGACTGCCGAACGGCACCAATTCCTTCAGCGATTGCCGCCGCAGGAATTGCGCCGAAATCTCGAAGAATGATTCAGCGGCGATGTTGGCGTCGATGATGCGGCCGTCGGGCGCGACCAGCAGCACCGGGTTAGGCAGCGCGTTGAGGATGGCCTCGCTGTCGGCGGGCGCCGGCCTGCGATGTTCTGCGACTGACGTCATGCAGCAGCACTCCATGCAAAGTCGTCGTACGCATCCTGGAGCGATCGATGCACCCGGTGCGGATCCTCCGAAGTCAGAATGTCCTGCCGCCAGCGCTTGAGCTTCGCAGCCGGCGCGCGGCTGCACTCCGCGGCGATCTCCAGCGCCCAGCCGAGATGTTTTCGCGCGTGCTTCAGACCGATACGCAGACCGTAGTGACGGCAGACCTGATCGTAGAGCGCGCGGATATGGCTGAGTTGCTCGGCCAGGTCAGGCACAGCCTCTGCCTTGCCGGTCTCGAGTTGGCGCCCGATCTGCCCCGGCAACCACGGCTGCCCCTGCGCACCCCGCCCGATCATGACGGCATCGGCGCCCGAGATTTCAAGCGCCTGAACGGCTTTCTCGAACGAGGTGATGTCACCGTTGACGACGAGCGGCACCGTAATCGCGTCCCTGACTGCGCGCACCGCAGTCCAGTCCGCCTCGCCCTTGTAGAACTGGCAGCGCGTCCGCCCGTGCACGGCGATCATCTGCACGCCGGCGGCTTCCGCCCGGCGCGCGAGTTCGGGTGCGTTGAGCGAGCGATCGTCCCAACCGAGTCGCATCTTCAGCGTCACCGGAACTTTCACCGCCGCAATCGTCGCGTTGATCAGCGTCAGCGCGTGATCGAGATCGCGCATCAGCGCCGAGCCTGACTGGCCGCCGGTAACGTGACGCGCCGGGCAGCCCATGTTGATATCGATGATGTCGGCCCCGGCGGCTTCCGCGACCCTGGCTCCCTCCGCCATCCAGTGAGCCTCGCAGCCCGCAAGCTGGACGACGTGGGGACCGATGCCGGCCGCTTCGCAGCGCAGCCGCGACATCGGCCGGCCATGCACGAGTTCGTCGCTGGCGGTCATTTCAGACACGACCAGCCCGGCGCCGAGGGCGGCCGCCTGACGTCGAAACGGGGCATCGGTGACGCCGGACATCGGCGCCAGGAGAACCCGGTTGGCGACGGCAATCTCGCCTATTTTCAACGGCTTAGGGAGTGAACTTTCCGGGCCGGGCACGGGGCTCTCGTGGTTGGGACGGCAGCGTCATTGCGGCCATCGGCGCATATTGTGAGCACAAATCTTGTGCAGTCAAGCTTCTTGCCTACACTTTAGACAGATCTATCATTTGTGCAAGTGCACCGCAACAAAAACTGCTTTTCCCACAACCATGGTGAATCGCTCTGTCATTCCGTATTTGGCATGGTAGGGCTGTGCGCCCCCGGGCAAACCACCTCCCCTGCCGAATCCTACGACGTCTGTATTCGAGTTCAAATGCCGAGACCCGAGCGCACAGCAGCTATCCTCGTCGCAGCCGGGCGCGGGCTCCGCGCCGGCGCTGGCGGGCCCAAGCAATATCGCGAGATCGGCGGGCAGACCGTGATCTTCCGCGCCATGGAAGCGTTCTGCCGGCACCCGGACGTCTTTGCGGTGCAGCCGGTGGTCAATCCCGATGATGCCGCCGTCTTCAACGCCGCCGTTGCGGGCCTGCGCCATCAGCCTCCCGCCAATGGCGGCGCCACCCGGCAGGCTTCGGTGCATGCCGGCCTCGAAACGCTGGCCGCCGCGAAGCCCGACATCGTGCTGATTCACGACGCGGCACGGCCGTTCGTAAGCCCGGCCGTCATCTCGCGCGCGATCGATGCCGCCGGACACACCGGCGCGGCGGTGCCTGCGATCCCGGTCACAGACACGATCAAGCAGGTTGGCGATACCGGCAATGTCGAGGCGACGCCCGAGCGCGCGCGGTTGCGGATTGCGCAAACGCCGCAGGCATTTCGTTTCGACGTGATTCTGGATGCCCATCGCCGCGCGGCGCGCGACGGCCGCAGCGACTTCACGGACGACGCGGCGCTGGCGGAATGGGCAGGATTGACGGTAGCGACTTTTGAAGGTGATCCTGCGAACATGAAATTGACGACACCTGAAGATTTTGCCCGCGAGGAAGCCCGCCTCGCCGCCCAGCTCGGCGACATCAGGACCGGCACCGGCTATGACGTGCACGCCTTCGGCGACGGCGATCATTTGATGATCTGCGGCGTGCGCGTGCCGCACACACGCGGCTTTCTTGCCCATTCCGACGGCGACGTCGGCCTGCATGCCCTGGTCGACGCCATCCTCGGCGCGCTGGCGGACGGCGATATCGGCTCGCACTTTCCACCCAGCGACCCGCAGTGGAAGGGCGCCGCATCCGACAAGTTCCTGAAATATGCAGTCGACCGCGTGACCGCGCGCGGCGGCCGCATCGCCAATCTCGAGGTCACGATGATCTGCGAGCGTCCGAAAATCGGCCCGCTGCGCGATACCATGCGCGCCCGCATCGCCGAGATCACCGGGCTCAACATCTCGCGCGTCGCCGTCAAGGCCACCACCAGCGAGCGGCTCGGTTTTACCGGGCGCGAGGAAGGCATCGCCGCGACCGCGAGCGCCACCATCCGCCTGCCCTGGGACGACAAAGGCTGGAGCGCGTAAGCCATGAGCGGCAGCGACGCCCGCGCCCTCTCCCGCTCGCTGCTTGACCTGTGCCGGATGCGCAAG
>DAIMKE010001001.1:0-3181 GCA_036721875.1 Bradyrhizobium sp.
GTCATAGGTGATGATCACGCAGACGGGCGCGTCGAACTGGCGGAAGCCGCGCAGCACCCAGTCCTGGCGCTTGTCCTTGTTGTCGCGCTCGATCCCCATCGCGGAGAACAACTGCTTGGCGACGCCGACCTGCCTGTCGCGGTGCTTGCCGGCGAAAGGTTGCCCGGTGCGGAATTCGCGCGAATGCGGAATGCCCGCCACGTTTCGTTCGGTGTTGCCGGCGCGAATTCTATCCAGCGGTTCGCCTGTGATGACGTAGAAATTCCAGGGCTGGGTGTTCATCGATGACGGCGCGCGCATCGCCAGACCTATGATTTCCGCAATCAGCTCTTTCGGCACCGGATCAGGCTTGTAACCGCGGATACTCCGGCGACCGAGGATAACGTCATCGAACTTCATCTGTATGGGATTCCCCTGAAAACTTCTGAACCAGTCTGGATTTTCGCGCGTTCTGCACCCCAGGGCAAGCGACGAGCCGCCGCATGCCAGTCATGATGTTACAGCGGAGAAATTCGTAGGGTGGGCGAAGCGTCGGGGCCCACCCTCTCGCAGGGGGGCCGGTGTTGGATGGTGGGCACGTCGCTTCGCTCCTTTGCCCACCCTGCGCGCCAGCGGATTCTGTGATCATCAAATTGTGCCGCTGATTTGCCCGACGTGTCAAATCGTCGGTCCGAGCCGTGGATTGCCGCGGCCGTCCGGCTACTTTGCATGGGGTTGTTTTCGATATTTTTGATGCGAGCGGCGGCGTATCGAAGCTTCGCGCAGGAATACCTCATGGAAAAGAAAGATGTCGCGCCGCAGTGGTCGAATCCTACTGCGTCGTGAAGAGGACAATCGCGATGGCAACCGACAGGCCGACTGCGGAGGCGGTCGCGGTCGTGGACAAAACGCCCATCGCCCTGAGAGCCGCGGCAAACAGGATGATGAGGGGGGTAGCAGTGAGTAAGCCGATCTGCGCGTCGCTCATGACTTCTGTTCGTTCATCCATGGATTCCATGTCGAACGTCCGTATCGCGGGCGACCGCTGCGGACGTTGCGCCCCCGCAAACAGGCGTACGATCGATCGGGTTCCTCTCGCTGTTTGCGCGGCGACAAGGTTCGATGCGCGCGAACCCGATACAGCTGCCAACCAACAGCCCTATCGGGAGACCAGATGTCGGCGGCGGATTTTGAACAGCAGGAGTCCGGCTGGGGTGCGCTCGAAGGCCTCCCCGGCGATCCCATGATCTGGGTGCTCATCTTCAGCGAGCTCGCCGCCTTCGGTCTGTTCCTCGGCGCATTCGTCGTCGCTCGCGCCGTCAACCCTGTCGTGTTCGCGTCCGGACAGGCGGCGCTGGATTCCGGCCTCGCCGCGTTGAACACCATCGTGCTGGTGAGGAGCGGCTGGGCCGCCGCGCGCAGCGCCGCTGCGGCGCGCGCCGGCGAGTCGCGATCCTCGCGCCGTTGGCTGTTTGCCGCGATGGGGCTTGGGGCTTCCTTTGTGGCGATCAAGCTGGCCGAATATGCAAGGGAGATCGCAAGCGGGGTCGGCCTGGAAACGAGTCCGTTCTTTACGTTGTACTTCCTCTTGACCGGCTTTCACCTTCTGCATGTCTGTCTAGGGATCGTCATTCTCGCCGTCGTCAGCCGCCGCGCCGAGCCTTCCGGCGTCGAGACCGGAACCGCCTTCTGGCACATGGTCGATCTGGTCTGGGTCGTGATGTTTCCGATCATCTATCTCCTGCGCTGACGCATGCTTCGCCGTCATCGTCTCAATGTCACCCTGTTCGCGTTGATCGGCCTCGCGATCGCCACCCAGTGGGCCGCGCCATTGGTGCCGGGCGCGCTGGCCGGCAACGCCGTGCTGCTCGCGCTTGCGGCGCTGAAGGGACGCCGGATCGTGCTCGACTATCTCGACCTGCGCGCCGCGCCCGCGGTCTGGCGCGGTCTGGTGAATGCGTGGGTGATCATGGTCGCGGCTTTTGCGTGGGCAGCATCTGCCGTCTCGCTCCTGACCGGAGCGGCCCCATGATCTCCGCCAACATTGCTCCGGCACAAAGAACGGATCGGGCCGCTGCGTAGATTGGCGCAACTGCTCACCCGACTCACACGAACCGGAAAGGATGTGTAATGGCTGAACGCCTTACCAAGTCGGCGGCCCGGAATGTCTTCTACGGCGGATCGGCCTTCTTCTTCGCGATCTTCATCGGCCTGACGGCGCACAGCCACTACTACATGGTGACCACATCGACCGACGAGGCCAAGCTGACGTCCTCGGTCGTGCGAGGCAAGCACGTCTGGGAGAAGCATTCCTGCATCAACTGTCACACGTTGCTCGGCGAGGGCGCCTATTTCGCTCCCGAGGTCGGCAATGTCTGGGATCGCTGGGGCGGCAAGGAGGATCCGGCCACCGCGCGCGATATCCTGAAGGCGTGGATGCAGGCGCAGCCGTCCGGCGCCCCGGGCCGGCGGCAGATGCCGCAATTCAACCTCACGGACCAGGAACTCAACGATCTCGCCGACTTCCTGGAATGGACCAACAGCATCAAGACGCAGAACTGGCCGCCGAACAAGGCCGGCTGAGCGTCCGGTCCCGATAGCCCATTCAGATAGAGAGTCGAGACGATGAAATACCAGACCCAGAAAGTCGCGCTGCAGTACTTCTACGGCGCGCTGGCGCTGTTCCTCGCCCAGGTCCTGTTCGGCATCCTGGCCGCAACCATCTACGTGCTGCCGAACACGCTGTCCGCCCTCCTGCCGTTCAATATCGTCAGGATGATCCACACCAACGCGCTGATCGTCTGGTCGCTGATGGGCTTCATGGGCGCGACCTACTTTCTTCTGCCGGAGGAAACCGAAACCGAGCTCTACAGCCCCTTGCTGGCGAAGCTGCAGTTCTGGCTGTTCTTCGGCGCGGCCGGCATCGCCGTCGTCGGCTATCTCTTTCAATACCACGAGGGGCGTGAATTCCTCGAACAGCCTTTCGCCATCAAGGTCGGCATCGTCGTCGTCTGCCTGATGTTCCTGTTCAACGTGACGATGACGGCGCTCAAGGGCCGCAAGACCACCGTCACCAACGTCCTGCTGTTCGGCCTGTGGGGCGTGGCGATCTTTTTTCTGTTCGCGTTCTATGTTCCGAAGAATATCGCGGTCGACAAGATGTACTGGTGGTACGTCGTCCATCTCTGGGTCGAAGGCGTCT
>DAIMKE010001002.1:0-3178 GCA_036721875.1 Bradyrhizobium sp.
GGCGAGGTCGGTCGCGGCTATTTCAACCTGATGCAGCCCAAGGGACTGCACGGGCATCTGCGGCACGAGCGCTGCGCGGCGATCGCCTTTGTCGAGCGGCCGTTCATGGGAAAATCGTCGGCCTTCATCGCGTTCGTCAATGTCGACGGCGGCATCATGTTCAAGGTGTTCGTCGGCCGCGACGAGACGCGCGCGCTGCGCAGCGATCAGTTGCAGCGCTTTCATGCGCTTGTCGGCAGGATCGCGCCCGCGGCCTAGCTGCGCTCTATTCTAAGCCGGGAGTTGGTCATGCAGCAGGATAGGTCGGGCACGAAAGTCCGCAGGCGTTCGGTGGCCGCAGTTGCGACGGTGATCGGTGCGCTGGTGCTTCCCGGCACGGCGTTCGCCGCGACCGACGTCGCGCTGCTGCCGCGCAACCTGTCGCCCTGGAACATGTTCGTCAGCGCCGACCTCGTGGTGCAGGGAGTCATGGTGGGACTTGCCATCGCGTCGCTGGTGACGTGGACGGTCTGGCTGGCAAAGACCATCGAGATCCGCCGCAAGACCAGGCTTGCCAAGCGACGCCTGGGCCTGCTGGAAGCGGACACTGTCTTGGCCAGGGCCGAGCAGGATAGCCGCGACGGCAAGGATGCCGTGGCGCAGATCATCCAGTCCGCCGCGCGCGAGGCCGCGCTCTCCGGCGGCCATTTCGACGACGGCCTCAAGGAGCGCGTGGCGCTGCGGCTGGAGCGCGTCGAGGCGACGATGTCGCGACAGATCGCGCGCGGTACCGGCGTGCTCGCGACCATCGGCGCCACCGCCCCGTTCGTCGGCCTGTTCGGAACGGTGTGGGGCATCATGAACTCGTTCATCGGGATTTCCGAAGCCAAGACCACCAACCTCGCCGTGGTCGCGCCCGGTATCGCGGAAGCCCTGCTTGCGACCGCGCTCGGGCTGGTCGCGGCGATCCCGGCGGTCGTGATCTACAATCATCTTACCCGCACGATAACCGGCTACCGGGCGCTGCTCGGCGACGCCTCCGCGATGGTGCTGCTGCTGATCAGCCGTGAGGGCGACCGCGGTTCGTTCCGACTCTCGCGCGCGGCCGAGTGAACGGGAGCGCGCGGTGGGAGCCAGGCTCGGTCAGACAGTCGGCGGACGGCGCGGCGCCAGCGACGATCTCGTCGAAGCGCATGAGATCAACGTCACGCCGTTCATCGACGTGATGCTGGTGCTGCTGATCATTTTCATGGTTGCAGCTCCTCTCGCCACCGTCGATCTCGGCGTCAATCTTCCCGCCAGCGCGATCGAGCCGTCGCCGCGCCCGGACCAGCCGGTGTTCGTCACGGTGAAGCCGGACCTGTCGGTCGCCGTCGGCGAGGACATCATCGCGCGCGAGACGCTGACCGCCGCGATCGATACCGCCACCAAGGGCAACAAGGAGGAGCGCCTCTATCTGCGCGCCGACAAGGCCGTCAGCTATGGCGACCTGATGGAGGTGATGAACCTGTTGCGCAACGCCGGCTATCTCAAGATCGCGCTGGTCGGCCTCGACGGACGCAGTTAGCGCCATGAACGCGTTCGCGCTCCACGACATTTCCGACCAGTCCGTATTGCGGCGCTGGGGCGTCTCGGCCGCTGCAATCCTCGCCGTTCATGCCGCATTGGTCACGATCGGCATGAACTGGACGCGGCTGCAGCCGGACCCCGGCGCCAGACTGCCGGCGATCATGATCGACCTGGCGCCGGTTTCGGCCGCGCCGGAATCGATGCCGCTGGAACGTGCGCCGGACGAGTTGATGGATCAGGCCGACGCCTCGCCGCCCGAACCGGTCAAGCAGCAGGAAGTGGTGGAAGAGCAGATCGCGCCGACCCCGCCGCAGGAGCGGCCGGAAGTGGTGGCGCCGCCCGAGCAGAAGGTGGAAATGAAGCCGGTCCCCGAGCCGGTCAAGCCGGTGCCGGAAGCGAAGCCGACGCCGGTCAAACCGAAGATCGTGCGTCCTGAGGCCAAGAAGCCGAGCGACGCGCCGCCGGCGCCGCGCACCGCCGCGCCGCCGCGGGTCGAGCGCCAGGCCCAGGCTGCCTCTTCGGCGAACGCCGGCGCAGTCGCCTCGGCGGTCGCATCCTATGGTCAGCGCGTCCGCGCCCACCTGATGCGCTTCCACCAGTACCCGGCCGGGGCCAGCCCCGGCACGGCCCGGATGTCCTTCACGATCAGCCGCAGCGGGCAGGTGCTCGCAAGCCGGCTCGCCGGATCATCGGGCGTCGCGGCGCTCGATGCCCAGGCGAATGCGATGGTGCGCAAGGCCTCGCCGTTTCCGGCGTTCCCGCCGGAAATCGCGCAGGGGTCGATGAACTTCACCGTCCCGGTGGCGTTCACCGCCCCCCGATAGGGCGCAATCGTCTATTCCTTCACTGCGCCGGTCAGCGACGAGACGTAGTAGTCGACGAACAGCGAATAGAACAGCGCGACCGGGAGCGAGCCGAGCAGCGAGCCTGCCATCAGCGCGCCCCACTGGTAGACGTCACCGGTGACGAGTTCGGTCAGGATCGCGACCGGGACCGTCTTGTTGGCGCCGCTCTGGATGAAGGCCAGCGCGTAGATGAACTCGTTCCACGACAGGGTGAACGAGAAGATGCCGGCCGAGATCAGGCCGGGTACGGCGAGCGGCAGCGTGATCCGCCGCAGGATCTGCAGCCGCGTCGCGCCGTCGACCAGCGCGCATTCCTCGAGCTCGTAGGGGATCGACTTGAAATAGCCGATCAGCAGCCAGGTGCAGAACGGCACCAGGAAGGTCGGATACACCAGGATCAGCGCCAGCGGCGAGTCGAACAGGCCGAATTGCACGATCACGGTGGCGAGCGGAATGAACAGGATCGAGGGCGGTACGAGGTAGGCGAGGTAGATGCCGAGCCCCACATAGGGGCTGCCGCGGAAGCGCAGCCGCTCGATCGCGTAGGCTGCGAGCGTCGAGGCGAACAGCGACAGGAAGGTCGAGCACACCGCCACGATCATCGTGGTCCACAGCCAGGTCGGATACGCCGTATTGAACAGCAGGTGCTTGATATGCGCGAGCGTCGGCGAGGTGATCCAGAACGGATTGTGATCCTTGAAGTTCAGCAGCTCCGCGTTCGGCTTGAATGACGTGATCGCCATCCAGTAGAACGGGAACAGAAGAATCAACACGAAGCAGCCGAG
>DAIMKE010001003.1:0-3178 GCA_036721875.1 Bradyrhizobium sp.
GGCTGCAGACCTATAACCGCTACTCCTTCACCATCGAAGGCCATGCGGACGAGCGCGGCACCCGCGAATACAACATCGCGCTCGGTGCGCGGCGCGCCCAGTCGGTGCGCAGCTACCTCGCCTCGCGCGGCATCGATCCGAACCGCATGCGCACCATCTCCTACGGCAAGGAGCGCCCGGTCGCGGTCTGTAACGACATCTCGTGCTGGTCGCAGAACCGCCGCGCCGTCACCGTGCTGAACGCTGGCGCCTGATCGTTCAGGACTTTCAGCTCTCAGACTTTCCTACGCTTCCAAAACCAGCGCCTTCAGGCGCTGGTTTAACGGCACATTGCGCTTTCACACCAAGCGGATGCAGGCTTGTGTTGAGACACCGCGCCAGCAAGTTAATCCAGCATCTCCAGACAAAATCGCGGATCAGCGCCACTCGCTCGTTCGGGCCCATCCGGCACGACACCAAGACCGCAATTCGCGAACTGCTCGAATCGTACCAGATGGATCCCGTTCACAGACACGTGCTCGATGAACGGTTCGTTTGACCAAGGTGCTTGCTTGTTCCGAAGTCGAAACTAAACCATACCGCGATCAAGCGGGCGGATTGGGAAGCGCCAGTCACAATTCCGGCGAACTCCAATCCTCAATGGGATCAGCTTTCGATGTCACGCGATTTTCGTCGTCAGGGCAAAATGTCATCCAGATTCCTCAACGCTACCGGCGCCGTGGCGATCGCCGTGATGCTGGCTTCGTCCGTGCAGATCGCCTCCGCACAGCTCACGTTTCCATGGGAGCGTTCGCAGCAAGGTGGGCCGCGGGGGCAGGAGCAGTCCGATGACGGCGACGCGGAAATGCGGATCCAGCGGCTCGAGCAGCAGCTCCGGCAACTGACCGGCCAGAACGAGGAACTGCAATACCGCAACCGCCAGCTCGAAGAGCGGCTGCGCCAACTCGGCGCGGCGCCGCCTTCACCGGGCGGTCAGCCGCCGATAGCGCAGCCCGGCATGGCGGCTGCGCCGCCCCAGGCCCAGTCCAATCCACCGCCGCAGGGGCAGCAGGCTTATCCGCAGCAAGCTTACCCGCAGCAGCAAGCCTATCCGCAGCAAGCCCAGCCCGGCTATGGCCAGCAGCCCCAGGCCGCCACACCCGCCCCGATCGCGCAGGACCCGGCCGCCCCGCAAGCGGGCGGCCGCCGCCGCGGCGATGCGTTCGATCCCAGCCAGAACCCCAACGCCCCCGGCGCACCGCGCGCGCTCGGCGGCGGTCAGATGCCGATCGAAGCCCCGGTCGGCGCACCGGGCGGTCGCAATGCCGGTGAACCGCTCAATCTCGGTGGCGCCAACCCGCGCGATCCCGGTGCAGCCGGAGGCCCGCCGCCGCGCGGTCCGGCCAGCGCCGCACTGACCACCTTGCCGCCCTCGGCTACACCGAAGGACGAATTCGACCTCGGCATCGGCTACATGCAGCGCAAGGACTACGCGCTGGCCGAAGAGACGATGAAGAACTTTGCCCAGAAATACCCGAGCGATCCCCTGATCGCGGATTCGCAATACTGGCTCGGCGAGAGCCACTTCCAGCGCCAGCAATATCGCGATGCCGCGGAGGCCTTCCTCGGCGTGACCACCAAGTTCGACAAATCGGGCAAGGCGCCCGACGCCCTGCTGCGGCTCGGCCAGTCGCTGGCGGCGCTGAAGGAAAAGGAAGCCGCCTGTGCGGCACTCGGCGAAGTGACGCGGAAATATCCGCGCGCCTCGGCCGGCGTCAAAGCCGCCGTCGACCGTGAGCAAAAGCGGGTAAAGTGCTAAACCGGTTCCGGGGAGGCTACATCCGGCCTCCGTGCCAGGTGCCGGTGCAGCCATGCCCAACGACGACCAGACCGTGATTTCGGCCAGCGACGCCAAACGACTGTTTGCGCACTGGAAGGCTGCCCCAGCGATGGTGCTCGCGGTCTCCGGCGGCCCCGACTCGATGGCATTGATGTGGCTGGCGGCGCGCTGGCGCCGCACGCTGTCGCGAGGACCGCGCCTGATCGCCGTTACCATCGATCACGGCTTGCGCTCCGAGGCCGCGCGCGAGGCGCGCGAGGTCAAGCGCCTGGCACACACGCTCGATCTGCCTCACCGCACGCTGCGCTGGAGCGGCGTCAAACCCAAGACTGGATTGCCGGCCGCGGCCCGCGCAGAGCGCTATCGCCTGCTGGCGAAGGCCGCGCGATCGAGCGGCGCGACGCATATTCTAACCGCGCATACCCGCGACGATCAGGCCGAGACACTGCTGATGCGGATGTTGCGCGGCAGCGGCGTCGCAGGTCTCGCGGCGATGGCGCGCGAGACCGAGCGGGACGGCGTGTGGCTGGCGCGGCCGTTGCTGGACATCCCGAAATCCCGGCTCGTCGCAACGCTCGGCAAGGCGAAGATCGCCTTCGCCGACGATCCGACCAACAGCGACACGCGTTTCACGCGTCCGCGGTTGCGCGCGCTGATGCCAGTGCTCGCGGAGGAGGGAGGCGACAACCGCAGCCTGGCGCGGCTGGCGTCGCGGCTGGCGCGGGCCAATGCCGCGATCGAGGTGCTGGTCGATGGGGCGGAGCGCTACCTTGCCCTGACGGACCGCCAGGATGCCTCGCGCTTCGGATTCGATGCCGCGGCCTTTGCCGGCCTGCCTGAAGAGATCCGCCTGAGGCTGCTCAAGCGCGCGATCGACCGGGCCGGCCACGAGGGGACTGCCGACCTCGGCAAACTGGAGACCCTGCTGGCGGCGTTGGACGGAGCCATTGCGGGCGGCAAGAAGCAGCCCAGCTTGAAGCAGACCCTGGCCGGCGCGGCGGTCAGCCTGCGCGGCGGACGAATTCACGTCGATCCGGCGCCGCCGCGTCGAGGCCGGAAACCGTGACAAACGGGGCCGATATATTGATATCCCTGCATATTCCCGCAAGCTGTCTTAACCACCCCGTGGAAACCCCGGATTCTACGCCATTTTTTGACCCGGAATTTAGCTAACATGCGCTAAATAGTCCTGCGTGGTTCCCTTGGCATTGACCGGGGCGCCACCTAGATTGTGTGCAGTGGACCGGGGATTCTCGCCTCACTACCCAAAAAGAATATTCAGGGTTACTGCCAAGGACAAAGGCCGCGATCCGCGCGACCACGAAGGAAGATCGATGAACGCCAATCTGCGCAATTTCG
>DAIMKE010001004.1:0-3178 GCA_036721875.1 Bradyrhizobium sp.
ACATAAGTGTCGCCGGAGTCGCCGGTGGCCTGGAACGGTCGCTTCGATAGGTCAATTGCCGTGATTATATCGTAGATCAGGCGTGTGCCGACATGTTCGGCCTGCGCTTTCATCTGTTCCATGAGCCAAGGGCCTTGGATCGTCTCCGCGAAGCCCGGATAATTCTCGGCGTCGGTCGTGATTGTGAGCTGCCCGCCTGGCTGAAGGCCGGTCACTAGGAGAGGCATCAGATTGGCCCGAGCGGCGTAGATCGCTGCGGTGTAGCCCGCCGGTCCCGCCCCGATGATGAGAACCTTCGTGTGGTGAACGGTCATGATGTGAAATCCAGGGCTGATGCGGTCAATATTGAATGTGGCTTACGCGGCGCATTCAAGAATCTGAGCGTCAGCGTTGTCATTACTGCCTCCGAGCGATCCATACATACACTCGCGGGAGTGATTGGCTTCAGAGAAAGCGGCGAAAGCGCGAAGGAAGGCGGCCACTTCGCGAGCCTTCTCGTACTGCTCCGGCGTCAGCGAGTGGGTGGCATGACTGTCGACCAGGCCGAACCGCCCCTTGGTGGTCACGGTATGCAGCGGATCTTCGATCGCGCCGGTCTGATCGGTGCCGTAGTAGGTGACGATCGAGGCCGAGCGCTGCAGGTCCGCAGCGACCTCGCCGATGTGGTTTCCGCCGGCGCATGCGGCCGGCATCGGGGCATCAACGGGGGCCGCGCGCTGGTCGCTGCCCTTCATGTTGATGATGTGCGAGGAAACCACCCCGTGTCGGGTCGCACCTGCCATGACGGTGTGAAGAGGTTCGTCGAGAGCGGTACCGACGCTGTTTTCCTGAAACTTCACGATGTGCCGGGCCTCGGCATTGTCCGCTTCAGCCTGCACCAAGGTTGTGACGACCGGCGTCTGGGTGCAGCCCTTGCCGACGATCGTCGACAGTGGCTTTCGCGCATCGTGGCCGACCTCGCCGGTGTTCTGCTGGGCGATGAAGCCCACGGCCGCCTCTGGCGCGTGCGCGAGTTCGGCTGCGATCACACCGGTCTTGCCGCCGCCTCCGCAGGTCGTGGTTCCGATCGGCTCATCGGCCGAGGATCCGACCGAGCCGCCGAAATGTCGGATGACGGCGTTCGCATGGAGCGTCTCGTTCGTGGGAACGAGCTCGGCCATAGCAAGGGAGCCCTGGTTGCCATCAGGAACGATTGTGGGGGCAGGGCGATTGATGGCGACGGTCCGCGGCTCCTGACCGGGCCGTTCGCCATAGCGCGGCACGAGATAGGGCACCGCGAGGCCGTGACGGTTCTCGGTGGTCTGGGTTCGCAGGGGCTCGTCGAGCGAGGCTGTCCGTGGCTGTCCGCCGGGCTTCGTCGAATAGTACGTCGCCAGATAAGGGGCGATGATGGCGTTGTAATCCTTACTGGAGGCGGTAACCGTGTGAAGCGGGGCCTCCGGCGAGCGGACTGCGCCACCCTGCTGCGAATAGGTGATGACGGGTGCGACTGCGTCGACCATCGCGACAGCGTGAGTGTTTGAAGCGGTTGCCGTCCCGAGGGGTTCGTCCATCGGGTATTCGCGCTTTCCGCCGGAGTCCCCGTGCGCGACGCTGATGAGCGTCGATGCGCGGGCCGTCTCGGAATCGACCTGGACGATCTCTGGTGCGACGACGCCCATGGGGATGCCGCAACCGGCGCGCTTGTCGAAGCTGTTGGCGGTGACCGTCGGAAGCGGGTCGTGGATGCTGGCGCCGACGGCGTTCTTGCGGAACTTCGTCATGAAGGGTGCGAGCTCGGGCGTGACCAAAGCCTTCTCGCCCCGGTTCGCCGCGGTGATCGTCTTGAGCGGGTCGCTCAGGGCTTCATTGCGATCCCCACCCTGGTGCGTGAGCGAGGTGATAAATGGCTGCTCGGCATCGATCACGTAGCGCTTCACGCCCTTGGCGATGCGGGCCAGCGTGGCATCCTCGAGCGGGCGCTTAACTGTGAGCCCGGTGTCGTCGCGGTACTTCTGAGCGCGATCCCGGTCCATGAAGATTGAAGGGCAGGCCTTCTGCCAGTCGATGATGTCGGCCGCGGTGCGGTACGGCAGCAGCTCACCCGCGAGCACGCGTGGATCGTCCGTGGGGGCGTGTGTTCTCTCCGGCCACACGATAGGCTTGTCGTCGCATCGGGCGACGAGGAAGAGCCGTTCGCGGATGGTGGGGGCGCCGTAGTCGCAGGCCTTGAGCATGCGATAGTCGACCTGGTAGCCCTGACGCTCGAGCTTCGAGACCCAGTCGGCAAACGTCTGGCCTTTGCGCCTCGGGCATGGCTGCCCCTTGAGCGTGAGCGGCCCCCATTCGGCGAACTCCGCGACGTTCTCGAGGAGGATCAGCTTGGGTCGAACGACCTTGGCCCAATGGACCACAACCCATGCTAAGTCCCTGATATTCTTGGCTCTTGGCTTGCCGCCGGCGGCCCGGCTATGGCTCTTACAATCAGGGCTTGCCCACAGCAGGCCAACACACGCACCGCGTGTAACCTCGAGGGGTTTGACCTTCCAGATGTCGTGCGTGAGGTGCACGGTATCGGGGTGGTTGGCCTCATGCATGCAGAGGGCTTCGCTATCGTGGTTGATAGCGAAGTGAGGGGAGCGGCCGAGCGCTTCCTCGATGCCGGTCGATGCACCACCACCGCCAGCGAAGCTGTCGACGATCAGGCCACCGAGAATATGGTCGAGATATTCAGGAGTGAGAAAATCGTGGTTTCGATAGTGATACATTTAAAGGGGTTTCCGAAGAGGGTCTTACGGGCCCACCTCGGATAATCGGGAATAAAAAAAGCCCCGGCGTTACGCCGAGGCTTTGAAGGCACTGCTCTTTCGGGCATTTCTCAGCACGATCGTTTGCACGAGAGTTTCGATCTCCGCTGCGGTGTCGATCGCGCGACCATGGATGACGTGGTCGAATTGGCGGTCTTCGACGCACGGAGCGCCAGGCATGGAAAGATCCTGGGAACTCTCGAGGTTCGACAGGATGGTGGTCGCCTGGGTCTTCGCAGCGATCGATCCGATATCGACGACTTTCCCGCTCGTGCCGATGACAAGGAGGATGTCTTTGGCCGTCAGCTTGCTGAGCAGCTTCCACATCCGCTTGTAGTGCGGCGCGTTCTCGCCGAACAGCACCACGTCTGGCTTCACGCCCTGGATCGATG
>DAIMKE010001005.1:0-3175 GCA_036721875.1 Bradyrhizobium sp.
CGGGAATGTTGGAGACGAAGGTGATGGTCGCGCCGAACTCGCCGATCGCCTTGGCAAAACCGAGCACCATGCCGGCCAGGATGCCCGGCAGCGCCAGTGGCAGCGTCACGGTGGCGAACACCCGCCATGGCGCGGCGCCGAGCGTGCTGGCGGCCTGTTCCAGCCGGCGGTCGATCGCCTCGATCGACAATCGGATCGGCCGCACCAGCAGCGGAAACGACATCACGCCGCAGGCAAGCGCAGCACCGGTCCAGCGAAACGCGAACACGATCCCAAAATTGTCGGCGAGCCAGGCGCCGACCATGCCGCGGCGGCCGAACGTCAGCAGCAGCAGGTAGCCGGTGACGACCGGCGGCAGCACCAGCGGCAGATGCACCAGGGCATCGAGAACCGACTTGCCCCAGAAATCATGTCGCGCCAGCAGCCATGCCAGCGCGATACCGAACGGCGTCGCCACCAGCGTGGCGATGACGGCGACGCGCAGCGACAGCAGGATGGCCGTCCATTCGGCGGGCGAGATCTCGAACATCAGGTCGACGGGCTGACCAGGAACTTGAAGCCGTATTTCTCGAGGGTGTTCTTCGCCGCGCTCGAGCGCAGGAAGGCGAGATAGTCCGTCGTCTCCGGCTTTGCGGTGATCGTTGCCGCGACGGGATAGATGATGGCCGGATGCGAGTTGGCCGGGAAGGTGCCGACCACCTTTACGCCGGGCTCGACCCTGGCGTCGGTGGAATAGACGATGCCCAGGGTTGCCTCGCCGCGCGCCACCAGCGTCAGCGCCGCGCGCACGCTCTCGGCCATGGCGAATTTCGGCTCGGCCGCCGGCCATGAACCGAGCTTTTCCAGCGCCGCCTTGGCGTATTTGCCGACCGGCACAGACTTGACGTCGCCGGTGGCGATCCTGCCGTCGCCGGCGAGTTTTGCGAGGTCGAAGCCGGCGCCGATGTTCACGTTGTCGATTTTTGAATCCTTCGGCGCGATCAGCACGATGCTGTTGCCGAGCAGGTTGACCCGGCTCGGCTCGTTGATGTTCTTCTTACCGATCGCGTAATCCATCCAGTCGGTGTCGGCCGAGATGAACACGTCGGCCGGCGCGCCCTGTTCGATCTGTTTCGCCAATGCGGAACTGGCGGCGTAGCTAACGGTGATCTTGACGCCGGTCTTGGCCGTAAAGGCGGCATCGATGTCGTCGAGCGCGCTCTTCATCGACGCCGCGGCGAAGACGGTGATGGTCTTGTCCTGCGCGGCGGCAGGCGAATGGGCCGCTCCAAGCAGCATGAGGATGGCGACAGAAACTCCGGCGAGACGATACATGGTGGCGCTCCGTGCGCGCTTGCAGGCGCGCTTGTCGCGCGCAAGCAGGGCGTTGGTTGGGTCGATGAGGCGACGGTCGGAAGCGCCGTTCCGGTATCCCTGAGGACTTGCGGTCGATCAGGATATCGCCTGCAGGGACAATATCAGGCTGGCGGGCGAGGTAAAGGCGGCGAGACGTCACGAAGTCGCAAAAGTGAAGCCTCGTTAATGCTTCACGTCCGGCGCGTGCAGCACCGCCTTGCAGGCCGGCGGCAGCGACGCCATCGTCATCGGCGGCCTCGGTTTCGGCGGCACCTTGGGCGGTTTCGGGTGCAACACCGCGTCGCTGAACCAGTAGGCGAGGTCACCGGTGCTGCAGCCTTCGCCCTCGGTAGGCTCGGGCTGACTCTCGCACTCGCCACTGCCGGGCGGGCACTTGATGCGGATGTGGAAGTGATAGTCGTGACCGTACATCGGCCGCACCTTGTGCAGCCAGTGGCGATCGCCCCTGGCTTCGCGGCACAGCGCCTTCTTGATTGCGGCATTGACGAAGATGCGCTGCACGGCGGGTTCCTGCGCGGCGGCACGGATCACCGCAAGATGCGTCGGCGTCCAGGCGCGCGGATCGATGTCGAGCCGGTCGGACCGCACCATCATCACGGCGGACATTTCCTCGCGCTCGTTGCGCGACAATTGCCGGTTCGGCATCGGCGTCAACCAGATGTCGGCGTCCAGTCCGACCTGATGGCTGGCGTGGCCGGTCAACATCGGCCCGCCGCGCGGCTGCGACATGTCGCCGACCAGTATTCCGGGCCAGCCCGCATCCCTGTGCGCCTTCGCCGCCAGGCGCTTGACCAGCGCCACCAGATGGGGGTGGCCCCAATTGCGGTTGCGTGACAACCGCATGACCTGCCAGTTGTCGCCGTTGATCGGCAGCCCCTCTGCGCCCGCGATGCAACCATGCGCATAGAACCCGAGCACCCGCGTCGGCATCGCCGCCGGCAGCACCTTGCGGCCGAACAGTTCCTTGGCGGGGGTATTGGGATCGTTCGGGTTGGCCAGCGGCGGCAGCGGCTTCGGATTGACCGTGCCTTTGTCCTGCGCCCACGCACTCACGGCGCTGGCGGCGATCATCAGGGTCAGGAGCGGGATCAGAATCAGGCGGGATGTCATCGGATCACTCTGTTCCCCCGAGCATAGCATGGAATTGGCAAGACGAGACGCGCACAACATCGTGCCGCAACCGAGAGAATCGCTGGCGGCGTGCAGCTTACGCAGGCCGCGCGGCCTTCCGCTTTCGCAAGTGATACGTCAGCGCCAGCGCGACGCAGTGGCGCAGCGCGGCCTCGGGCAGCTTGTCCGAAGCGTCCAGGAGAATGCTGCGGTTGCCGCCGTAGCGCAGTTCCGGATAAAGCTCGCGAAACGTCTCGACCAGATCGGTCTGGCAATGGAAATAGACCGCGTACTGGCCGGCTTCCGCCTTCACCTGGTCGATGCGGATGGTGCTGCCGCTCCTGCTCTCCGTCGTGAGATAGCTCGGCTGCCCCCATTTCAGGGTCTCTTCCAGCGCGCCGACGCCGCTGGTGGTCTTCGCGGTATCGAAGATCAGCCGGCGCAGCGCCAGCAATTTTGCCTTCACGGGCTTCGGATAGGCGTCGAACACGCCGTCCAGCGCGGCATTTGGGGTACCAGCGCGCTTCTTGGTGGCGTTGGCCGCAACGCTCTTCCTGATCGATTTTTTCACCATGGACTGCCCGCGCATGCTTCGAAGCGACGTACAGGATAGGGCAGGCGCCGGCCCGGCGGAAGCCGGGCCTTGGATGATCGATGCCTACGCGGCGTCGCGCAGCCCGGCCAGGAACGTATCGACGCTCTTGTACAG
>DAIMKE010001006.1:0-3174 GCA_036721875.1 Bradyrhizobium sp.
CGGTTTGGCCGCCGGCTTCTTCGCCGCGGCCTCCTTGGCCGGTTTCTTGCCGGCAATCGGCATCAGCATTTCCTTCTGCCCGGCCGCCGCCTTGCGCGCCTTCTTCGCTGGCTTCTTCGGCGCCTCTGTCGCTGCCGCCGCTGCGCCGCCGATGCTCTTGCGCAGCGCGTCCATCAGGTCGACCACGTTCTCGCCGCGCGGACGCTCTTTCGCGGCGATCGGTGTGCCGGCGCGCTTCTGGTTGATGAGATCGATAAGGGCGGTTTCGTACTGGTCTTCGAACTTGTCCGGGTCGAAGTGGCCCGCCTTCTGATGGACGATGTGCCTGGCGAGATCGAGCATGTCCTTGGTGACTTTGACATCCTGGATCTCGTCGAAATACTCGTCCGCGGAACGCACTTCGTACGGATAGCGCAGCAGCGTTCCCATCAGCCCCTTGTCGAGCGGATCGAGCGCGATGATGTGCTCCCGATTGGTCAGCACCACCCGTCCGATCGCAACCTTGTTCATCTCTCGGATTGTCTCGCGGATGACGGCGAAGGCGTCATGGCCGACCTTTCCGTCCGGCACCAGGTAGTAGGGGCGGATCAGATATCTCGGGTCGATCTCGCTGCGGTCGACGAACTCATCGATCTCGATGGTCCGCGTCGATTCCAGCGCGACGTTCTCGAGCTCCTCCTTCGTCACCTCGATGAAGGTGTCGGTGTCGACCTTGTAGCCCTTGACGATGTCCTCGTTGGCAACCTCCTCGCCGGTATCGGCGTCCACCTTGGCGTATTTGATGCGGTGGCCGGTCTTCCGGTTGAGCTGGTTAAACGAGACCTTTTCGGATTCCGACGTGGCCGGATAGAGCGCTACCGGACAGGTGACGAGGGAAAGACGCAGGAAGCCTTTCCAGTTAGCGCGGGGGGCCATAGCGGGCGAACTCCATTACCGATGCCGGATTCAAGACGAACGGCTCAGCTTGGTTCCGACATCCCGCCCCTTCCAACAGGAGCATTTTTTCACAAAGCGGGCTCGGTCGGACTCGACTTTTGTTCTCTTTATGTTCTAATTCGGAATGACCGACCGACCCGCGAGCTGGCGTATGCCGACCCCGAAGCAGATGGAAAAGCTGGCCGCTAAAGCCGTCCGCAATCGGGCCCCCTCCGCTGCGGCTCCGGATGCGCCCCTCCCGGCCGAATACTGGGAATCGGTCCTCAAAGACCCTCGCGCCGGCGCGACCGGAGCCCAGATGCGGCAGCGACGTCTTTCCGAGATACCGCGCCACGTACTGCGCATCTCCTGCCGTCGCTGCGAGCGGACCGTGGAAATCCAGACCGCCGATGCAGTTCGATTGTATGGCGGCAACGCGGTCTGGAAGGACGTCGCGCAGCGGCTGCTCGACAACACCTGCCAGCAGCGCACCGGCAGGCATGAAGAAGACGGGTGCTGGCCGGCATTCGAGACGCCGTAGCCTGCTCCGGATTGCCGATCCGATCTCTTTGCGCCTGGATGTCCGGATGGCCCCGAAGTATCACCCTACGCCGCTGTCGGGCGGCGACCGCAAGGCTCTGGCGAAAGAGCTCGGCAAGGCACGCGCGATGGCCAACATCCTGGCTACCCAGTCGGCGGAGACGCGGGCGAAGGGGGAAGCGCTCATCCAGCAGGCCGACAAGCTGCTTTGCGAAAGTTGGAACGAACGCATGTGGTCAGACGGCGAGCCGATCGATCCGTCGCCTACCATTGACCAGGCCGTGAATGGAGGCTTCCCCTGGCTAGAGATCCGCTGTGCGCGCTGCAAGACGCCGAGCGACGTCGACCTCGCGGCGATGAAGCATCCCCCGACCACCTTCGTGCACGATCTCGCCAGCCGGCTGTGCTGCCGCAAATGCGCCAAGGCGGGCCGGCGCCCTTCCGCGACTCTGCTACAATTGGCCTGGCAGCCGCGCCACCCTCGGACCGAAGCCTGACCGATGTGCAATCTCTACTCGATCACGACCAACCAAGCCGCCATCAGCGCGCTGTTCCGCGTCGTGAACAGATATGTTGGTAATCTGGCGCCGATGCCCGGCGTATTTCCGGACTACAAAGCGCCGATCATGCGCAACGGAGCCGAAGGTCGCGAACTCGCGACGGCGCGGTGGGGCATGCCATCGTCATCGAAGGCGTTGATGGACGCCACCAAAAAACGAGCCGAAAAGCTGCAGGCCAAGGGCAAGGCGGTCGACTTCAAGGAATTGCTCAGGATGGAGCCGGACGCTGGCACAACCAACATCCGCAATGTGAAGAGCAAACACTGGACGCGCTGGCTTGGCGTCGAGAACCGTTGCGTGGTGCCGTTCAACTCCTTCAGCGAGTTCAACAAGGCCGAGGGCGGTGATATCTGGTTCGCGCTCGACGAGACCCGTCCCCTCGCCTGCTTCGCCGGCATCTGGACCAACTGGACGTCCGTTCGGAAGGTCAAGGAAGGCGAGACCACCAACGACCTCTATGCATTTCTAACGACGGAGCCGAACGCCGAGGTCGGCGCCATCCACCCCAAGGCGATGCCTGTGATCCTGACGACGCCGGAAGAAGTCGAGACCTGGATGACTGCCCCTTCGGACGAAGTCTTGAACCTTCAGCGGCCGCTTTCGGACGGATCGCTCAAAATCGTCGCCCGCGGCATCAAGGAAGACCCGACCGGGCCGACAACGTGACCGACGAGGACGACCACCAGGCGGAGCCCTCGCCCCGCCAACGCAAGATCATCCACGTCGACATGGACGCCTTCTATGCGTCCGTCGAGCAGCGCGACAATCCGGATCTCCGCGGCAAGCCGGTCGCCGTCGGCGGATCCCGTGAGCGTGGCGTCGTGGCGGCGGCCAGCTACGAAGCGCGTAAGTTCGGCGTCAGGTCGGCGATGCCGTCGGTCACGGCCAAGCAGCAATGCCCAGACCTGATTTTTGTGAAGCCGCGTTTCGAGGTGTACAAGGCGGTCTCGCAGCAAATCCGCGAAATCTTCGCCGAGCACACCCCGATCATCGAGCCGCTGTCGCTGGACGAGGCCTACCTCGACGTGACTGAAAATCTGCAAAGCATTCCGTTGGCGCGGGACGTCGCGTTGGCGATCCGTGCGAAGATCAAGGAGGTAACGAGCCTCAACGCTTCGGCCGGCATCTCCTACAACAAGTTTCTGGCAAAGCTTGCCTC
>DAIMKE010001007.1:0-3173 GCA_036721875.1 Bradyrhizobium sp.
AATTCGGGTTGATAGCGTCGCAACGTGGCGGCGCGCTGACCGACAATGGCGGCGTGCGCGACAACGTGATTGCGACCGGCGGCGGTCCCGGCTTGATGGAAGCGGCCAATCGCGGCGCGCACGACGCTGGCGCCCCCTCGATCGGCTTCAATATCAGACTTCCGCGGGAGCAAGCGCCAAACGGTTACTCGACTCCCGAACTGACCTTCCAATTCCACTATTTTGCGATGCGCAAGATGCATTTGGCAATGCGCGCCAACGCCTTGGTCGCCTTTCCCGGCGGCTTTGGCACGTTCGACGAACTCTTTGAAATTCTCACGCTCCGTCAGACCGGAAAGTCGCCGCCAATCCCGATCGTCCTGTTTGACGAGAAGTACTGGCGCGCGGCGGTCAACTTCGATGCGCTGATCGCCAGTGGCACCGTCGACAAGTCGGACTGCACGCTGTTTCGTTTTGCCGAAAATGCCGAGGAGATTTGGAATAAGTTGCTGTCTTGCGGGTTGGACGTGCCTGGACTGTCGTGCGCGGCGTCGCGTTACCGTCACCTGCTCGATGGCCAATCGCCAACTTCGGCCGCGACAGTCGCCCGCCCCTCACCTAGGTCCGAGTAGGCGTTAGGCATCCCATTAGCCGCTCTTACGATTAGGACAGGAGATTTAGTCATGTGGAATCGACGTAAAGTTCTGGGATCGTGCTTGGTGTTGGCCGCATCCAGCGGCATCGCTCGGGCTCAGGCGCCTGGCATGTCGGGAATGGGCATGCCGGGCATGGGACAGGGGCCAATGACCCGAGAGAGCTGCATCGATATTTGCATCAAGTCGCACCAAATGTGCCTTGAGACCGCGCGATATTGTTTCGAAAAGGGCGGCGACCACGTTGCGCCCACGCATTTGGCGCTGCTGCTCGACTGCGCCGAGATGTGCCAGATGACGGCCAACTCGCTAATGCGCAGATCGCCGCAGCACGGAGCGATTTGCGGCGCCTGTGCGCAACTGTGCGACGCCTGTGCCAAGGATTGCGAGGCTATCACTGGAGACGATCAAATGGCGCACTGCGCCTCGCTCTGTCGTGACTGTGCTCGTGATTGTAGAGGCATGGTGAACATGCCGATCTGATTTTGGAGACGGCGAAGCCCGGGTGGATGGGATAGTGCTCCCCGGCCTGGGCCTTCCCGACCGGCTCGCCGCGAACGCTCGATCGAGAATCCCGGCGATGAAAGGCGCTGTTCCTCTTCCGCAATCGAGTCGGCCGATGATGGCGTGTTCGGCCATCGCGATTTGCTCGGACTCGTCGTGAGCAGCGAGCAAACAGCACCAGCAGCCTATCGTTGCGCACTGTAATAAAAAGCGACCCTTAGCGTCTTTGTCAGCGAGTTGGCTCGCCTAATTGCCTCACTCGAGAAACAGTTTCGTGTCGCTTTGGCTCTTGCGGGGCATTTAGCGCAAAGGTAGCATTTGCGGGGAGGCAACGCGGCAATGGAAGCACGGAACAACCATACAACGCTGCTGGACCATCTTCGCCGTCAAGGCGTGTCGCGGCGCGATTTTTTGAACTGGTGCGCCTACACGGCTTCGATTCTTGCCCTCCCGCCGAGTGCAAGCCAGGCGATCGCACAAGCGCTTGCGACCAAGCCTCGCCCCAGCGTCATCTGGCTCTCCGTCCAGGAATGCACCGGCTGCAGCGAGTCGATTCTGCGATCGTTCGAGCCGACGCTCGAAAGCCTGATGTTCGATCAGTTCTCTCTCGACTATCATCATGTGCTGCAGGCGGCCGCAGGAAACGCCGCCGAACAGGCGCGCGACAGGGCGATTGAGCAAAACTTCGGCAAATACGTGCTTGTGGTTGACGGCGGAATTCCGCTTGATCGGGATGGATATTACTCGACAACCGGCGGAAAGAGCGGACGCGATCTCGTGCGGGGTGCAGCAAAAGGAGCGGCGCTCATCATTGCGGTCGGCACTTGCGCCACTTATGGGGGGATCCCTGCAGCCTCGCCCAACCCGACCGGAGCAGGCGGAGTTCACGATGCCCTGCGCGAGCTCATCGACGCCAAGGACGTCGCGGCTCCCATCATCAACGTTCCGGGGTGTCCGCCGATCCCGGAGGTGATGACCGGAGTTGTGGTTTATTTTCTCACGTATGGGAAACCGCCTGATCTCGACAATCTGGGACGCCCCCTTCCGTTTTTCGGGCGGACCGTTCACGACGATTGTCCGAGACTGCCCTTCTTCAATCAGGGGCTGTTCGCCAAGAGCTTTGATGATGAAGGCGCGCAGAAGGGCTTTTGCCTGAAAGATCTTGGTTGCAAGGGACCGACGACGTTCAACGCATGCACGACGGTGAAGTGGAACCAGAAGACCAGCTTCCCGATGTTCTCGGGCCACGGCTGCCTCGGCTGTGCCCAACCGAAATTCTGGGATCGCGAGGGCGGCTTCTATGGCAAGCTCTTCTAAGAAGGCCGGCGAAAAGTCCACGGCTGCGGCCAAGACCGCGCCCGGCTCGCAGCCTCGGCGGCTCATCGTCGACCCCGTTACGCGAATCGAGGGGCACCTTCGGATCGAAGCGGAGACGGATGCTCAGGGCGTGATCACCCGCGCATCCAGCTCAGGCACGATGGTGCGCGGCATCGAATTGATCCTGAAGGGACGTGATCCCAGGGATGCGTGGGCGTTTACACAGCGTTTCTGCGGCGTCTGCACGGTCGTCCACAGCATCGCCTCGATCCGGGCTGTCGAATACGCACTCGGCTATGTGATCCCGGAGAATGCGCAGCTCATCCGCAATCTGATGATTGCCGCGCAATATGTGCATGACCACGTCATGCATTTCTACCATCTGCATGCGCTCGATTGGGTCGACGTGGTTTCCGCTCTCAAGGCAGATCCGGCCGCGACTTCCAGACTGCAGATGAGCTTGAGCCCTTGGCCGAACAACTCGCCGGCGTATTTCGGCGGAGTTCAGCAGAAGTTGAAAGGTTTTGTGGAGGGTGGCCAGCTTGGAATCTTCGCGAATGGGTACTGGGGTCATCCCGAGTACAAACTTCCGCCGGAGGTGAATCTGCTCGCGGTCGCGCACTATCTGGAGGCGTTGGCCTGGCAGCGCGACGTGGTCAAGATTCACGCCATCTTCGGCGGGAAAAACCCCCACCCCAATTTTGTCGTCGGCGGTGTCCC
>DAIMKE010001008.1:0-2504 GCA_036721875.1 Bradyrhizobium sp.
GCCTCGGCCTGCTGTTCGGCTATCTCGCCGCCGAACGCGCGACGTGCCTGTAGGGATCGCTCTTCCTCCCGCACTGCTCTCTCGGTTTCACGAATTTGTTTCATCCCGCCCGGGGCGCGTGAAATGCTCGCGTGCGCCATTTTGCCATTCCACGAAGATTTGCCGAAACACAGGCCTGATTTGATGTGTCCATTGGTAGTGGGTGGGACTGATCGGTTTTCTACTTCATCACGGATAGTTGAGTTCGATTGGTAGTGAGTGTGATCCATGTCACTGTTTGTGCATGTGCGCTTGATCACATTTCCCGCATCGAAATTTGGACCGCGGACAGAACGCTCCGACGGTCGGGCAAGGGGGGAACGAAAATGCGCTTCCTGATCGCAGCCATCTCAGCAGCAAGCTTCCTCGTTGGCGCGACCACGGCCCAGGCCGACAAACGCGTCGCCTTCGTGGTTGGCAACGGCGCCTACAAGCACGTTGCAGCGCTGCCCAATCCGGCGGTCGACGCCAAGTCGATGGCAAGGCTTCTGCGCAATGTCGGGTTCGAGGTTGTTGAAGGTTCAAACCTCACCCGCGACAAGATGACCGAGAGGCTCCTGGATTTCGGCAAGAAGGCCGAAGGTGCCGACGTGGCACTGTTCTTCTATGCCGGTCACGGCATCGCGGTGAACGGCACCAACTATCTGCTGCCGGTCGATGCTGACCTCAAATCTGAAATGGATGTCAAACTCGGCACTGCCATCAATGTCGATCTCACGCTCGAACAGACGATGGGCGACGCCAAGGTCAAGCTGGTCTTCCTCGACGCCTGCCGCGACAATCCGTTCGCCGCAAAAATCCGCTCCGCCAAGGCCACCCGCAGTGTCAACGTGCAGACTGGACTCGCCGAAATGAAATCCGGCGAAGGCACGCTGATTGCGTTCGCAACTGGTCCCGGACAAACCGCACTGGATGGCGAGGTCGGCACCAACAGCCCGTTCACCCGCGCGCTGATGGCCAATATTGCTGCGCCCGGTGTCGAGATTCAGCAGGCGATGACCAAGGTCCGCGCACAGGTTCAGGAAGAGACCAGCAAGGGTCAACTGCCCTGGGGCCACACCAATCTGACCGGCGCCGTCTACCTCAATCAGGCCGCAGCACCTGCCGTTACTACCGAGGTGGCCAACACGCCCGCGGGTGGCCCAGCCTCGGAGGCGGAACTGGAGTTCTGGCGCTCGATCAAGGACTCTAACAAGACCGAAGAGCTCAACGCCTATCTCACCAACTATCCGAACGGCATCTTCAAATCGATCGCTTTGGCCCGTATCGCCTCGCTCGAGGACGGCCCGTCGATGACGACACGCGCTCTCACCACCGGTGTCGGCGTCGATCCCGCTACCTTCTCGGAAGAAGCGAGCCAGCTCACGGAAGATCAACTCGGCCTCGATCGCAACCAGCGCCGCGATGTGCAACGCCGCCTGACCGGACTTGGTTTCGACATCAAGGCCAGCGGCAAGTTCGATTCAAACACCCGCGCCGTGATCACCCGCTGGCAGGCGGCCCGCGGATATCCGAAGAGCGGCTATCTCAATGCGCTGCAGCACAAGGCTCTGCAGTCCGAGATCCTTGCGACCAAGGCTGCTTCATCTGACGACGACGAGCCGGCGGCGCGTCCTTCCCGCCGGCGCAGCGGCGGTGGCGCACGTCACTATAACCATAACCGCGGTGGTGGCGGCGGCCCCGGCGCCTTGTTCGGCGGCATGATGCGTCCGCTGTTCGGCCGCTGAGAATCGGTTGCCCCTGCCGCCGGAAGGCAGTTGACGTAGCGTACCCGGCAGCGCGGGCACAGGTCTGCTGTAGAAAAATCAGCGGATGACGCGCCGCTGCCGGGAGCCTTCCGCGGTGCGGCAACGTGTCGATAGGGCGCCTGCTTTATGGATGGACCTCGTTCGGCTATGCAGGCGACAATCGAACACGCACAGCCGGGAATCCCATGTCACGCGAACAATTCTGGTTCTTTCATCCCTTTCGGGTGCGCTATTCCGAAATCGACGGCCAGGGCGTCGTCTTCAACGCGCACTACCTGACCTACTTCGACACGACCATCACCGAGTATTTCCGCGCACTGGGATATGACCAGTATGCCGACGCCAAGCAGACCGGCGAGGATTACCACGTCGTCAAATCGCTGATCGAGTACAAGGCGCCCGTCCGGTTCGACCAGGAACTGGACGTCGGCGCCCGCGTGGCGCGGATCGGCAATTCGAGCCTCACCTTCGATCTCGCCATTTTCCTCAAGGGCGGCACCGATGCGCTGGTGACCGGCGAAATCGTCTGGGTCAACACCAACCAGCAGACCCATCGTCCGGTCCCGGTATCGAAGGAGATCCGCGACAAGATCGCGGCGCGGGAGAAGCATCTCGCCGCGTGAAAGTTCCTGGCGTCGTGTTCGAACCCATCCACGTCATTGCGAGGAGCGAAGCGACGAAGCAATCCATGTGTCAGCGTCGTGGCTTGGATTGCTT
>DAIMKE010001008.1:2540-3169 GCA_036721875.1 Bradyrhizobium sp.
GGACGGAGTTGCGTCATTGCCGGGATGCCGGCGCGCCGTGAGGCCGCATCAGTCGAACCGCGCCGTCGCCGTCTTGCCGTCCGGGGCGGTGAGCTGAACCGCGCCCTTGGGCTTGGCCGGCAGCGCGGTGGCCGCGGTGCCGCTCAGTCTATCCTTTTCCGAAGGCGCGAGCGTGATGCGCTCGGCCTTTCCGCCCAGAGTGAAGATGGCGACCGCCTTGAATCCTTTTGGATCCACCGGCTTGCCATTCTCGCCGACAATGAAGACTTCAATCGTTGTCTCTTTTGCGACGAGCTCCACATGGTAAGGGCCGGCATCGGCCAGACGTCCGCCGTGCAAGCTTTTGGCGTCATGGGCGTAGGCGGGCAGGGCGGCCAGCAAGGCAACGCCGAGGGTTGGATATCTGAACTTCATACAAGTCTCCTTTCAACGATTAATATGAGTGCGAGGCGGCGGCACCCCCGAGACGCTCCTCGGATTGCCGCCGTATCAGCCGCATCAGCGGCTTCCGGCCGAACATCAGGAACAGCACGGGCGTGACGAGGGCATCGAGCAATGTCGCGCTGACAAGTCCGCCGAAGATCGTCACCGCGACCGGATGCAGGATTTCCTTGCCCGGGCTTGCGGTG
>DAIMKE010001009.1:0-3168 GCA_036721875.1 Bradyrhizobium sp.
GAGTATCATGCCGCCAAGGAAGAGCAGTCGCATAACGAAGGCCGCATCGCCGAGCTCGAAGACAAGCTCGCGCGCGCCGACGTGATCGACATCTCGAAGCTGTCCGGCGACACGGTCAAATTCGGCGCCACCGTCACGCTGGTCGATGAGGATACCGAAAAGAAGGCGGTGTGGCAGATCGTCGGTGAGCCGGAGGCGGACGCCAAGAAGGGCCGCATCTCCATCACCTCGCCGCTGGCCCGCGCGCTGATCGGCAAGAAGAAGGGCACGACCGTGGAAGTCATGGCGCCCGGCGGCGCCAAGGCGTACGAGATCACCAAGGTCGAGTGGCGATAGTCGCTCTCGAGTTAAGTCACCCTCAAGTAACCGTTGCGAAAAAGCCGCGTTGCCACGCGGCTTTTTTGTTGGTCGTCGTCCTGACCGGATTGTGAGTGGAGCTGCGGCGGATCTCATCATAGCTGAATGTCGCGTGTCGCAAGGCCGCGTTGTCGCGCTGCGATCGCGACATCGCCGTCAAACCGTGGCGCGGGTGGAATGATTCAAGTTCACAGGTGTTGTGTCGGCATTGCACGCGGTCGACAAACAACGTGCAATATCGTGGCGCTGGCTTCCAGCGTGTCAAACAGGGGGACAATGACATGGACCAATTAGACAAGATGCTTGCGAAATGGCAGCCGACGGCGCTGAGCCTGTTTCGTTTCATCACCGGATTGCTGCTGTTTCAGTATGGCGTCGCCAAGCTTTTCAAATTTCCGGCGATCCCGATGTTCGCCAAGGTCGAACTCATGTCTTTGTATGGAGCGGCTGGCAGCCTTGAGTTGATCTTGGGCGGCCTTCTCATGGTGGGCCTTTTTACGCGACCGGTGGCGTTCATCCTGGCCGGTGAAATGGCCTTCGCCTATTTCCTCGGCCACATGTTCAGGGATCCGGCCAACCCGGTGTTCCTGCCGCTGCTCAATCGCGGCACGGAGGCGATCCTGTTCTGCTTCGCCTGTCTCTATCTGTCGACGGCAGGCGGCGGACCGATCAGCGTCGATGCGATGCGCGGCAAACGCTAAGTCCGCACCGCGTCATTGCGAGCGCAAGCGAAGCAATCCATCCTGGCCACACCGGCAGAATGGATTGCTTCGTCGCTATCGCTCCTCGCAAAGACGTTGCGAAAGGTCACCCCGCGACCTTCACATCGAGCGGCACTGCCGGCTCGTATTTCGAATTGTGCAGCACCAGCGACGTACGCACGTTGCGGACGTGGGGGGCCGCGGTCAGGTGGGTGACGAAATCCTGAAACGTCGCCATGTCGGGCGCGACGCATTTCAGGATGAAGTCCACCTCGCCCGAGAGCATCCAGCATTCCCGGACCAGCGGCTCGGCGCGGACGAACTCCTCGAAGGCGCGCAGATCGGCATCGGCCTGGCTCGACAGGTGTACCGACGCGAACACGGTGACGTCGAAGCCGAGCCGGCGCGGATCCAGCAATCCACGGTAGCCCTGGATGTAGCCCTCTTCCTCCAGCGTGCGGACGCGGCGCAGGCAGGGCGGCGGCGAAATCCCGACGCGCTTGGCCAGTTCCACATTGGTGATTCGTCCATCGGCCTGAATTTCCGAGAGAATTCTGAGGTCGATTTCGTCAAGATTCTTCGACACGCGCGTCCGGTTCCCTGGGGCTGGGTCATCTAGGAAGGTAATTGGTGCAACTCTCTTAGCCCAGTCCGCCGCCTATGCGCAATTTTATTGCGCGTGCGATGCACCATTTAAGTCCGTTCCGGGGAAATTTCGCTTATTTGGATTGCAATTCTTGCATAGCTTCCCAGATGTCCTAGACTTGGATTTGACACTTTCAGCGCCGCCGCGATGCCTTTCCCGCGCTCGGCGCTCAAGCCCTGAAATAAGCCCCCCATTCAAGAGAGGGATCTACCGATGCCCGCGCCTATCCATGCCAAGGTCGTCATTATCGGTTCCGGCCCAGCCGGTTACACCGCAGCGATCTACGCGGCGCGCGCGATGCTGGAGCCCGTTCTGATCCAGGGCATCCAGCCCGGCGGGCAACTCACTATCACCACCGACGTGGAAAACTATCCGGGCTTCGCCGACGTCATCCAGGGTCCCTGGCTGATGGAGCAGATGGAGAAACAGGCAGCCCATGTCGGCACCAAAATCGTCACCGATCTCGTCAACAAGCTCGAACTCGGGCAGCGGCCGTTCCGCCTCACCTGCGATAGCGGCGACGTCTATCTCGCCGAGACGGTGATCCTCGCCACCGGCGCGCAGGCGCGCTGGCTCGGCATCCCCTCGGAAGAAAAATTCAAGGGTTTTGGCGTCTCGGCCTGCGCGACCTGTGACGGCTTCTTCTACCGCGGCAAGGAAGTGATCGTGGTCGGCGGCGGCAACACCGCGGTCGAGGAAGCGCTGTTCCTGACCAATTTCGCCTCGCAGGTCACCATCGTGCATCGCCGCGATCACTTCCGCGCCGAGCGCATCCTGCAGGACCGGCTGTTCAAGCATCCCAAGATCAAGGTGGTCTGGGACAGCGCGATCGAGGAAATCTGCGGCGCCGAGAATCCGAGCAAGGTCACGCATGTGCGCCTGAAGAACGTCAAGACCGGCGCACTCACGGAAGTGCCCGCGGACGGCGTCTTCATCGCCATCGGCCATGCCCCGGCCACCGACCTCGTTGCGGGCCAGATCAAGCTGAAATCCTCGGGCTATGTCGAGGTCGCGCCGAACTCGACCGCAACCTCGATACCCGGCCTGTTTGCCGCCGGCGATGTCGCGGACGAGACCTACCGGCAGGCGGTCACGGCTGCAGGCCTGGGCTGCATGGCGGCCCTCGAAGCAGAACGTTTCCTGGCATTGCGCGCGAGCGATCGCGCCGCGGCTGAATGATCATGCGCCGAACGCGAGACGGATTGAAGGACATGGATTGGGACAAGCTGAAGGTGTTTCACGCGGCCGCGGAAGCGGGAAGCTTCACACACGCCGGCGAACAACTCGGACTTTCGCAATCGGCGGTGTCGCGCCAGGTCAGCGCGCTCGAGCAGGAACTCGCGGTGTCGCTGTTTCACCGCCATGCGCGCGGGCTCATCCTCACCGAACAGGGCGACCTGCTGTTTCGTACCGCGCATGACGTGTTCATGCAGTTGCAGGCGGCGCGCGCCAAGCTGACCGACA
>DAIMKE010001010.1:0-3159 GCA_036721875.1 Bradyrhizobium sp.
CTCCACCAGCATGCGACCGGCTGAGGTCTCGTGGGTCAGCTCGTCCCGGATGGCCAGGCCGAGTTGCTGAATTAGAGGGTCCCGCAAATCTGAGAGATAGCGGATCGAATCCGCGCGGATCCCATGATCGCCGTAGAGGTCTGCCAGCCCTGAGAAGCGCTGGGGCGGCAGGTAAATGTGCAGGATGTCGTCGAGCGGGGCTGAGATATTGATCTCGTCTTCGCCGACGCCAACCGGGCAGAGCCATATTGCGCCACACTCGACCGCTGTCCGCTGCCTCTGACCCGCTCCTTTGCGGCTGACGAGAGCGCCCTCGCATCGGCGCAGTGCCAGCGTGATCTCCATCTGTTCGGGCACGATGGCGGGTAAATCACCGGCCGGGTGCGAGCGCAGCTCGGCAGCCACGCCCGCCCAACCGCGGCCGACCGAACTGGCCAAGACGCCGGCTCGGGGAAATTTTCGTTCGCCATGCCGAAGCAGATCCATGGCGGAACATTCAGCAAAAGCCGCCAGGTCCGCCATTATACAGGTGTATCGGAGACGCCCGAGCACGCACCTGATACTTCTCGATGGGAGTTGATCTGATGCGACAAGTCTTTTCGAAATGGCCGAGCCTGGCTGTGGCCGACTCAGCAGCCTTGTATCCGCCGGATGCCTTACCGGCCTGGATCAGCGCTGCGCCACCGCGACGCTGGCGCATCTTCCTGGGGGACCTTGGTCCTGCGGCGGCCCTCGTGCTGGCTCCCATCGGAGTGGCAGCGGCTGCGTCATGGCAGATCGCCCGCGCGGATGCTGCCGCGATCTGGCTCGGCGCTGTGGCGATGCTGTCGGCTGGACTCGCCGTCGCCTGCGCGATGCGGCTGAGACGGGCGTTGCGCCAGCGGACGGAGCACGTCGCAGCGATCTTCGAGCGCGCCGGCATCTCGATGTGGCGCGAGGACTGGACGGCCGTTGGCGAAGCGGTGATCGCGCTGCGCAAGGCAGGGGTCACTGATCTGGAATCCCACTTCGCCGAGCGGCCCGACGAATTGCGGGCGCTCAAGTCGAAGGTCATCGTCCGCGACGTCAACGCCTTCACGCTTGAGGAAACGGGAGCGGCGGACAAGAGCTCCTATCTTGGTCCGCTCGACCGGCTCCTCCCGGAAACTGACCAGACATTCGTGCAATGGCTCGTGGCCTTTGGCCGCGGAGACCGCTTCTTTCGGTCGGAGGCTCACATCACAACGGCAGATGGCACGGAGATCGACACGCTGTTTACTGCCATGCTTCCACGAGACCTCGCCGGCTTTGCCGACATCGTCGTCACTTCGGTGGACGTCACCCGCTACAAGCAAGCGCAGGCCAAGCTCTCCGAGGCAGAGACCAGCGCGGCTAAAACGTCTCGGATCGCGACTGCAAATGCGCTCAGCGCCGCGATCGCCCACGAGGTGAACTCGCCGCTCGCGGCGATCCTCGCCAACGCTCAAGCGGCGCAGCGACTGCTCAATCTTCCTCAGCCCGATCTCGCGGAGGCGGAGGCGGCGCTGGCAGATGTAGTTTCACAGGCATCGCGCGCGCGTGACGTCGTCGCTAGGACGACGTCCTACTTCAGCAAGACATCGGGGCAGTTCGTCGCGACGAATCTCCTGCACGCGGCGCGCCAAGCCTGCCTTCTGGTCGAGAGCGAGCTACGAAGTCACGGAGCCGTGGTCCACCTCGCCGTGGATGACGACCTGCCGCTGGCACTGGTCGATCCAGTTCTGATCCAGCAGGTCTTCGTCAACCTGATGGTCAACGCCGCTCAGGCCATGGCAGAGGTGCCGGGAAATCGCGACATCACTATTATGATGCGTGCCACGGCCCAAGCCGTCGCGGTCGAGATACGCGACACGGGACCTGGCGTCCCGCCCGACCAGCGCGTCACCATCTTCGAACCGTTCCGATCGAGCCGTCCGGGTGGCATGGGAATGGGTTTGGCAATTTGCCGCAACTGCATCGATGCTCATGGCGGCGATATCTGGGTCGACTCCGCGCCGGGAGGCGGTGCCGCTTTCAGTTTCACAGTGCCGCTCGCTCATGGCTGAGCAGCCAGCCATCCGCGGCATCGTCGCGATCGTCGACGACGACCCCTTCATCCGAACGGCGCTCGGCCGCCTCGTTCGTTCGGTCGGCGATCAGGCAGAGACCTTCGCCAATGCCCATGAGGTGTTGGCATACGCCGCTCTGCCGCAGCTCTTTTGCGTCCTCGCCGATCTGCAGATGCCCGGCATGAAGGGATTCGAGTTGATCCAGGTCTTGGCAGAAAGCGCGCCTGGCCTGCCGGTCGTGGCGATGACGGCCTATTCCAGCGACGCGATCAGGCAACGGGCCATCGAAGCGGGAGCGGCCGCCTATCTCAGCAAGCCTTTTGATGCCAAACAGCTTGAGGATTGCCTGCAGGATCTCGGTATGCGCGGAGGACGGTGATTTGCTCGCAGCGATGGATGCTGTCGTTCATATCGTCGATGATGACCCGGCGCTGCGACGGGGGCTGGTGAGACTGTGTCGCGCAACCGGTCTCGAGGCCATCGAGCACGCTGACGCCAGCACACTTGGAGAGGGAGCACTGGCCCTGCGTCCGGCCTGCGTCGTGCTGGATGTCAGGTTGGCTGAGAATAACGGCATCACCGTTCAGGAGACCTTGCGCGACGCCGGCTTCACCGTTCCGATCATTTTCCTGACGGGGTACGGCACGATACCGATGACGGTGCGCGCGATGCGCGGTGGCGCGATCGAGTTTTTGACAAAGCCGGCGGAAGAGGAGGTCTTGCTTGAGGCGATCAGACGGGCCCTTGAGGCTGACCGGCGGCAGCTCATTACCGCCCGTGCCAAAGCAGAATGTGAGGACCGCTACGCCACACTGACCGAGCGTGAGCGCGATGTCTTGGCTTGCGCCGTTGGGGGCCTGATGAACAAGCAGATCGCGGGGGAACTCGGGCTATCCGAGATTACCGCGAAGGTTCACAAGCGGCGCGTGATGGACAAGATGGGGGCACGGTCGTTGCCTGACCTCGTCCGTATGGCCGAAGCACTGAGCTTACCGATCCGGCGGCGGCGCTGACCTCGGTCGAGGTCGCGAGGCTAGAGCGGTCTCAGTTGGCGTCCGGTTTCAGGCAGCCGACCAATGGCAGGAACTGGCGC